>CAXTNB010000450.1:1776-2477 GCA_964245385.1 uncultured Acetobacteraceae bacterium
GCCCTACGTGATACGCGACGCCGACGCCGCACCCGACGCGCGGGTGCTGGCGCGCGCGCCGCACGAGGTGGTGGTGCCGCTCGACGATGCGGCGCGCGCGCGCAAGCAGGACGCGGTCGCCTGCTATCGCTCGCAGCTCGCCTACCAGTTCGGCGACGCGACCGCGGCGCGCCGCGCGATCGACGCGCTCGCCGCGCGCGAGGCCGCGGGGCGCGGCCACGCCGAGCGCCTGCGCGCCGCCGATCCTCAAGCCCTGCTCTCCCTGGTCGCATGAAGATGTCCCGATGAAGACCTGGCTCGTGACCGGAGGTGCCGGCTTCATCGGCTCGCACCTCGTCGATGCGCTGCTCGCCCGCGGCGACGCGGTGCGCGTGCTCGACGACCTCTCCTCCGGCCGGCTCGGCCAGCTGGCCGACCGGGCGTCGTTCACCCGCGGCAGCGTCACCGACCGCGCGCTGGTGCAGCGCGCGGTGCAGGACGTCGACGGCGTGTTCCACCTCGCCGCGGTGGCCTCGGTCGCGCGCTGCACCGAGGACTGGGTCGGCAGCCACGGCGTCAACCAGACCGGCACCGTCACGGTGCTGGAGGCGGCGCGCAGGGTCGGCCGGCTGCCGGTGGTGTACGCCTCCTCGGCGGCGGTGTACGGCGAGGCGTCGCGCATGCCGCTGGCCGAGAGCGACCGCACCGACCCGCGCTCGGCC
>CAXTNB010000451.1:0-2448 GCA_964245385.1 uncultured Acetobacteraceae bacterium
CGGGTCCTGACGGCGCGGCGTTCCCGCGCGGGCGCACGGGCGGCACGGCTCACAGGGCGACTTCGACGCACCGCTCAGTTGACGCGGCCCGCGGCGCGCGCCGTGTTGGTCGGGCAGGTGCAGGGCGAACCGACCGCCAGCGGCCGCTTGAGCGGACAGACGTAGGCGCCGGCATAGCAACGTCCGGGAGGCGCCGTGCCGTAGGGCGGCGGCGAGGGGTAGACCACCGGCGGCGGCGGGTAGAACACGGGCGCCGGCGCGAGCACCACCCTGGGGCCGTAGAAGGGATAGAACGGGTAGAACGGCGCGAAGACGGGAACGCCGAAGCCGAAGCCTATGAACCCGTAGGCTGCGGCGCGATGCGTCGGCGACAGCAGCAGGACGCCGGCGGCGACGAGAGCAACGAGAGCGCGGGAGAAGCGAGAGAGCATGGCCCAAGACCTTGTTCAGACACCACCGGGAGTGATCCGCGTCGGAACCCGGTTCTCCGACCGACCGAGCTCTACCACGCCCGCGCTGCCGGAACGGACGACGACGACGAGAAGACAGCCTTAGGAAACCTTTCTTTACGAATCGGGGTCTGGGGCCACCGGCCCCAGCGGGTCGAGGGCAGAGCCCTTGGCTTGCCTTCCCGGCAGCCCGCTGCAGGCCGAGCTAGAGCGGACGGCCGATCGCTGCCGGCAGCTTGGCCGATCGGCCGACCAGGGCCAGCACGGCGAGCGCGATGAGATAGGGCGTCATCTGCAGCAGATACGGATCGGCGCCCGAGCCGGCCGCCTCCAGGTGCAGCTCGAAGGCCTCGGCACCGCCGAACACCAGGCAGGCCAGGGCGGCACCGAACGGCGTCCATCGCCCGACGATCAGGGAGGCAAGCGCCAGGTAGCCGCGGCCGCCGGTCATGCCGTCGGTGAAGCCGCCGAGCTGCTGCAACGACAGCACCGCGCCGCCGAGACCAGCGATCGCACCCCCTGCGCTCACCGCGAGCACGCGCACGCGCAGCGGATCGACGCCCGCCGCGAACACCGCGGCCGGATGCTCGCCGGTCGCGCGCAGCACGAGGCCGGCCTGGCTGTGGCGGAGGAACAGCGTCAGCGCGATGCAGCCCAGCAGCGCCAGCCAGGTCAGCGGCGGCTGCACGAACAGCGGTCCCACCACGGGGAGCCGGTCCAGGCCGAATAGCGGCCACGACGGCAGCGGCACCAGCCGCATCGAGCCTCCATGGCCGGGCGAGACCAGCCGCAGCAGCGTGCTGGTGCCGCCGAGTGCGACGATGTTGGCCGAGAGACCGGTCACCATGTTGTCGGCGCGGCAGCGCACCGCGACCAGCGCCACCAGGCAGCCGATCAGCGCGCCGCCGAGCAGCGACGCCAGGACGCCCAGGACGGCCGTGCCGGTCTGCCAGGTCGCCAGCACCGCGGCGAACGCGCCGGACAGCATCATGCCTTCCAGTGCCACGGCGAACACGCCCGCGCGCTCGCAGAGCAGGCCGCCCAGTGCCGCCAGCAGCAGCGGCGTGCCGATCCGGATCGAGGCCGCGAGCAGATCCATGCGCGGCCGTCAGATCCGGCGGCGACGCGCGGTGGCGGCGAGGACCAGCAGCACGGTCAGCCCTTCCAGCACCGTCACCAGCGAGGAGGGCAGGCCGGTCTGCCGCTGCATCGCCTGCGCCGCGGTCTCCAGGAAGCCCACGAACAGCGCGGCGGGCACCACCGCGAGCGGTTCCAGCAGCCCGAGCAGCGCCACCGTCAGCGCGCGGAAGCCGAACCCGAGCGAGAAGCCCTCGACCAGCCGACGGTGCACGCCGAGCGCCTCCACCGCACCGCCGAGCCCGGCGAGGGCGCCGGCCAGCAGCATGACGCAGGCGGTCAGGCGCTTCACGTCGAAGCCGGCGTAGCGGCAGGCCTGCGGCGAGGATCCGAGCACGCGCAGGCCGAAGCCGAACCGGGTGCGCCACAACAGCAGCGAGCCCAGGAGGGCGGCGGCGAGCGCGAGCGGGAAGCCGAGATGCGCGCCGAGACCGGGCAGGCGGGGCAGGCGCGCGGCGCGCGGGATCGGCGGCGTCTGCAGGAAGCCCGCACCCGGTTCGCCCAGGCCGCCCGCGAGCAGCATCTGCACCAGCAGCAGGGCGACGAAGTTCAGCAGCAGCGTCGCCCTGCTGCTGGTGCAGATGCCGGCGCCGGCCAGCATGCCCACGCCGAGCGCCCAGGGGATCGCCGCCCATGGGTCGGCCGCGGGCCAGGCGCGCGACGCGGCCACCGCGGCGAGGCCGCCGACCGCGATCTGGCCTTCCGCCCCGATGTTGATGACGGCGGCGCGGAAGCAGAGCGCCACCCCGATGCCGCCGAGCAGGTAGGGCGTGCTGCGGTCGAGCGCGGCCGCGGTCGACTGGCCGCTCAGGGCCGGCAGCGAGGCCACCAGCAGGCCGGCGGCGAGGCCGCAGGACAGCGC
>CAXTNB010000452.1:0-2444 GCA_964245385.1 uncultured Acetobacteraceae bacterium
GCTGGCCTGGACGCCCACCGACGGCACCCGGGTGACGCTCGGGCTCGACTACCTGCGCTCGAACGACGACGTGCCGAACGGGGTGTTCTCCTCGACCTCGCAGATCGCCTACCCGACCGACGTGGTGCATCCCGACCCGGCCCTGGCGCAGGCGCTGGCGGCTGGCGGCGTGGGCGCCGCGCGCGACAACACCACCATCAACCAGGACCTGCGCAGCCGGGTGCTGGACGACAACGGCGGCGCCTCGCTCACCGTCGAGCAGAAGCTCGGCGGCGGCTACAGCCTCACCTCGATCACCGCCTGGCGACGCTGGCACAACACCCAGTTCCAGGACTACGACCAGCTGTCGCAGGTCAGCACCGCCTTCCCCGGCATAGACGATCGCGGCGAGCTCGACTTCACCCAGGAATCCGAGGAGGCGCGCATCGCCTCGCCGAAGGGCAACCTGATCGACGACGTCGTGGGGCTGTACTACCTGCACGCCGACGACGTCGAGGAGTACGACCGCGCCGTCACCACGCCGACCGGCAGCAACAGCGGCGTCGCGAACTACGGCACCACGGGCAACGACTACGCGGTGTTCGGCGAGGGCAACGTCAACCTCACCCGGTCGCTGCGCGCCATCCTGGGGCTGCGTCTGGTGCGCGACGACCTGAGCTACGACTTCGACCGGCTCTCCACCAGCCGGGCGGCGATCACCGGCGTGCGCCCGAGCTTCGCCAGCAGCGGATCGACCGCGAACGACGACTACACCGACCGCATCGGCTGGCAGTACGACATCTCGCGCACGGTGACGAGCTACTTCACCTACTCGCGCGGCTACAAGGGACCGGCCTACAACGTGTTCTTCAACATGCAGGCGACCGACACCGACGCGCTGCGTCCGGAGACCAAGAACAGCTACGAGATCGGCCTGAAGTCGCAGTTCTTCGACCGCAGGCTGACCGCCGACTTCGCCGCCTTCATCGAGGATTTCGACAACTACCAGGCGAACTTCCTCGACACGGTGGCCGGCGCCACCATCACCCGGCTGATCAACGCGGGTTCGGTGACCAGCCGCGGCGTCGAGGGCGACCTCAGCGCCAGGCCGATCCGCGGGCTGACGCTGGGCACCGTGTTCAGCTTCGACGACGCGTACATCGTGCAGTTCAACTGCCCGCCCGCCGCGGCACTCAGCTGCAACGTCAACGGCGAGCCGCTGCCGTTCGCGCCGCGCTGGAAGTTCGACCTGCGCGCCGACTACCTGCGCCCGGTGAGCGACCGTCTCGATCTCGATCTCGGCTCCGACTACGACTGGCAGAGCCGCACCCAGTACTCGCTCACCGAGACCCCGGACACGATCCAGGACGCCTACGGGATCTGGGACCTCGACCTGTCGCTGATCGACAACGTCAGCCGCTGGCGGATCACCGCGATCCTGAAGAACGTGCTCAACACGCACTACTCGCCGCTGCTGGCGTACGGCAACCTGGGCGGCGTGGTGCGCGGCGTCGCCCGCGACGACAGCCGCTACGCCGGCTTCTCGCTGCACAAGGATTTCTAGCCTGTCGTCCCGGCGAGCATCTTCACCCGATCGGACGATCTCGTCCGATCGGATGGTGCTCTAGCGGAGCCCGGCGATGCCGCACGCGCCGTCGCCGCCGCCAGCTCGGCCGGCCGGAGCGGAGCCGCGTCTGTCGCCGCTGCTGGCGCTGCTGTTCGCGATCGTCGTCATCGCCTACGCCGACCGCCAGGTGATCGCGCTGCTCAAGCCGGCACTCGACCGCGAGCTGGGCTGGAGTGCCGCCGACTACGGCACCATCACCACCTGGTTCCAGGGCAGTGTTGCGATCACGCTGCTGCTGTCGGGCTGGTTCATGGACCGGGTCGGGCTGCGCGCCGGGCTCGCGATCGGGCTCGGCGGCTGGAGCCTGAGTGCGGTCGCCCACGTCGCCGCGCGCACCGTCGCGCAGTTCGTGGTGGCGCGCGCCGCCCTCGGCGGCTTCGAGGCGCTGGCCAACCCGGCCGGGGTGAAGGCGGTGGCGAGCTTCGTGCCGCCGGCGCGACGCGGCGCGGCACTCGGCATCCTCAACACCGCACCCAACGTCGCCGCGGTGGCGACGCCGCTGCTGGTCGGGCTGCTCTACGCGGCCGCCGGCTGGAAGGGGACGGTGGCGATCATCGGCGCCTCCGGCTTCGTCTGCCTCGCGCTGTGGCTGACGCTGCGCCTGCCGCCCGCGCTGCGGACGTCGCCGCTGCTGCCCGAGGCGGCCGCGGCACCGCTGCTGCGGCAGCGACCCACCTGGGCGGTGGCGCTGCCGAAGCTGCTGAGCGACCAGGGCTGGTGGTTCTTCCTGTTCTGGCTGCCCGACGTGTTCCACCGCCAGTTCGCGCTCGACGTCCGCCAGCTCGGCGCGCCGCTCGCCGCGATCTACGGCATGGCCGGCGTCGGCGCGCTGGCCGGC
>CAXTNB010000453.1:0-234 GCA_964245385.1 uncultured Acetobacteraceae bacterium
TGCCGGCGGCGGCCCTCGCCGGTCGGCCGGCCCTGGACCTCGCGACGCGGCTGGCGGCGCGCCTCGCCCGCCTGCCGGGGATCGCCTCGGCGCGCACCGCGGGCGCGGGCTTCGTCAACCTGCGCTTCACCGACCAGGCCCTCGACCGCATCCTGCGCGAGGCGCCGCGGACCTCGCCCGACCCGGCGCCGCCGCGGTCAATCCCGGTGCCGCCGCTCGCGACGAGGCGCCGCG
>CAXTNB010000453.1:244-1723 GCA_964245385.1 uncultured Acetobacteraceae bacterium
GTGCAGTACGCGCATGCCCGGTGCCGATCCGTGCTGCGCGCCACCGCCTGCCTGCCCGGGCTCGGGGGTTGGCACGACGACGAGCTCGACGCCGCCGCGGCCGGACGCTTCGCCTGCGGCGCGGCGCGGCCGCTGCTGTGCCGGATCGAGCACTGGAGCCGACTCGCCGCCGTCGCGCCGCCGCCCGACAGGCGGCAGTTCGACCGGACTATCTCCCTGTTCCTGAGAGATTTCGCCAGTCATTTCGATCAGGTATGGATGGCCGGCGCGGATGATGCAACACTGCGCCTGCTGCATCCCGGGCAGCGCTCCCGAACTCTTGCGAACGTGGCACTGGTGCTGGCAACCGCAGAGGTGATCCGCTCCGGGCTGGGCCTGCTGGGGATCGCGGCGGCCGAGGAGATAGGATGAACCCGGTAGAGGAAGACCGCGCGCTCGACGGCGAGCCGGCCTGGGACGCGGGCGGGCGACGCGGCCGCGAGGCGATGGATCCGGCCACCCGACAGCTGGCGCTGCTCGCCGGGGGCATCGGCACGGTGCTGCTGGTGCTGATCGGCGGCTGGATGCTCTCCGGCCGCCATGACGGCGCCATCCCGGTGATCGAGGCGCCGCCGGGACCGGTGCGGTTCAAGCCGATCGATCCGGGCGGCATGCAGGCGCTGGGGGCGCAGGCGCCGGCCATGCCAGAGGGTTCGCCGGCCGGCGCCGCGGGCGGATCGCAGACGCTGCTGCCGCGTCCTGAGGCTGCGCGCCCGGACGCGCTGCGGGCGGAGATGGACGCGGTGCGACCGAAGCCGGCCGGCCAGCCGCGATCCGCCTCGCCGTCGCGGACGACGCCGTCGCCGGGGGGATCGACCGCCGGGGGATCGGCCCCCGAGGCGCCGGCTCCGGCCGCGCCCGCTGCCACGGCGCCTGCTCCCGCCACCAAGGCACCCCCGCCGCCGTCGCAGGCGCCGGTGGTGGACCACGCCGACAAGCTGCTGCGCACCGACGCCGATCCGGCGTCCGCGCCGGCGCGGCGTCGGACCGGCGGTCCGGCGGTGCAGCTGGCGGCGTTCGGCAGTGCGGCGGCGGCGCAGAGCGAGTGGAGCCGGCTCTGCCGCAGCCATCCGGCGCTGTTCTCCGGCCGCAGCCCGGAGATCGACCAGGCCGACCGCGAGGGCCGCACGATCTTCCGCCTGCGCACCCGCGGCTTCGCCGGCAGCGCCGAGGCGACGTCGTTCTGCGAGCAGGCGCGCGCCCAGCACGTCGCCTGCACCCTGGCCGCCTTCTAGGCCGTGGCGCGCGCGCCGCTCGCCGCCATCATCGGCATCGCCGGCGAGACGCTGGACGATGCGGAAGCCGCGCTGATCCGGGCGCGGCCGCCGCTCGGCGTGATCCTGTTCGGGCGCAACATCGGCTCCCCCGGCCAGCTCGCGGCACTGGTCGCGGCGCTGCGCACGGCGCTGCCGGAGCGCTCGCTGCTGCTGGTCGATCAGG
>CAXTNB010000453.1:1733-2439 GCA_964245385.1 uncultured Acetobacteraceae bacterium
CGACCGCGCCGGGGCGGACGCGCACGAGGTGATCGGCGACCGTGCCTTCGCCGACGATCCGCGGGCGATCGCCGCCCTCGCCGCGGCCTTCGCCGAGGGCGTGCTGACGGCCGGGGTGCAGCCGGTCGGCAAGCACGTCCCCGGCCACGGCCGCGCCGGCGTCGACAGCCACCTGTCGCTGCCCGAGCTGTCGCGGATCGAGGCCGCCGACCTGGCACCCTTCGCGGCCCTCGCCTGGCTGCCGTGGATGATGACGGCGCATATCCGCTACCGCGACGACGACCCGCTGCTGCCCGCCACCCTGTCGCCGGCGATCCTGCGCCGGGTGGTGCGCGGCCGGCTCGGCTTCGACAACCTGCTGATCTCCGACGACCTGGCGATGCAGGCGCTGACCGGCACCCCGGGCAGCCGCGCGGCATCGGCGCTGGCGGCCGGCTGCGACGGGGCGCTGCACTGCTCGGGGCGGCTCGAGGACAGCGCCGACGTGCTGGGCAGCGTGGCGCCGCTCGGCGAGGCCGCGCTGGCCCGGCTGCAGCGGGCGCGCGACCTGGTGCGGTCGCGGCGCCGTCCGCTCGACCTCGGGGCGCTGGCCGACGAGCGGGACCGGCTGCCGTGCTGAGCCGGCCGGATCCGCCCGGCTCGGACGCCGCGGCGCCGCTGCTGCAGCTGGACGGCTTCGAGGGGCCGCTCGACCTGCTGCTGGAGC
>CAXTNB010000454.1:0-2437 GCA_964245385.1 uncultured Acetobacteraceae bacterium
CGCGCGAGCTGATCGAGAGCGAGCTGTTCGGCCACGAGCGCGGCGCCTTCACCGGGGCGACCAACCGCAACCAGGGCCGCTTCGAGCAGGCCAGCGGCGGCACGCTGTTCCTCGACGAGATCGGCGACATGCCGCCGGAGGCGCAGACGCGGCTGCTGCGGGTGCTGCAGGAGGGCGAGTTCACCACGGTGGGCGGTCGGGCGCCGGTCAAGGCCAACGTGCGCATCGTCGCCGCCACCCATCGCGACCTGCGCCAGGCGATACGCGCCGGGTCGTTCCGCGAGGACCTGTTCTACCGGCTCAACGTGGTGCCGATCCGGCTGCCGCCGCTGCGCGAGCGCTCGGAGGACATCCCGATCCTGGCACGGCACTTCCTGGAGAAGGTGCAGCAGAGCGGGCTGCCCTCGAAGACCCTGTCCGACGAGGCGATGGAGCGCCTGGCCGCGCATCGCTGGCCGGGCAACGTGCGCGAGCTGGAGAACCTGATGCGCCGCCTCGCCGCCCTGTATCCGCAGGAGACCATCACCGCCGAGGTGGTCGCGGCCGAGCTGGCGGAGAACGCGGTCACCGCGGACGGCCCCGCCGTCGCGCCCACCGTGGAGCAGGAACCGCTGGTGCAGGCGGTGGAGCGCCACATACGCCAGTTCCTGGCGGCGAGTCGGGACGGCATGCCGATGCGCGACATCTACGACCGGGTGATCGCCGAGGTCGAGCGGCCGCTGATCCAGATGACGCTGGCCTCGACCAAGGGCAACCAGATCAAGGCGGCCGCGATGCTCGGGCTGAACCGCAATACGCTGCGCAAGAAGATCCGCGACCTGGAGATCCCGGTGGTGCGCGGCATCGGCTGAGGCGGAGTTCGGTGTCCTGAAGACGATGCGATCCCTGCGATGGCCCGCGTCCTGGCGCCCCGAGCCGCCGCGACGGCTGCGCACGCTGATGCTCGGCAAGATCGGCACGCTGGTGCTCGCGGCCACCGCGCTGGCGCTGGGTGTGGCCACCTTCTCGGTGCTGTCGGGCGGGATGACGCTCGCGCACCGGCCACGGGTCGAGATGGTCCTGTTCGGCCTGAACCTGCTGGTGCTGGCGCTGCTGGCGACCGCGCTGGTGATGCGCCTGACCAAGGTGCTCGGCGAGCGCCGTCGTGGATTGGCGGGCTCGCGCCTGCACGTCCGGCTGGTGCTGCTGTTCGGCGTGGTCGCGGTGCTGCCGACCACCATGGTCGGCATCTTCGCCGCCGCCTTCTTCCATCTCGGCATCCAGGTCTGGTTCAACGACCGGGTGCGCACCGCGCTCGACGAGGCGCTGCAGGCCTCCAGCGGCTACCTGCAGGAGCACAACAACAACATCCGCGTCGACGCGCTGGCGATGGCCAACGACCTGTCGCAGAACGGCGCCGTGTTCTACCTCGATCAGCGCGACCTGCAGCAGCTGCTGATGGAGCAGATGTACGCCCGCGACCTGTCGGAGGCGGCGATCTTCAACCCGGTCAACAACCAGGTGCTGGCCTCGCACGGGCTGATCAACGGCCCGGAGGTGACCCTGCCGCCGCCTTCGGCGACGATCCTGGCGCGCAGCGGCGACGTGGCGATCCAGGACTCGCCGGACGGGCGCACGGTCAGCGCGGTGGTCGGACTGGGCGACTCGCCGTCGCCGACCTTGATGCTGATGATCACCCGGCCGGCGGACCCGGTGATCCTCGATCACATGCGCAAGACCCAGACCGTCGTCGCCGACTATCGCCGCCTCGACGAGAACCGCTCCGGCCTGCAGATCACCTTCGTGATGATCTTCGCCCTGGTGGCGCTGCTGGTGCTGGCCGCGGCGGTGCTGGTCGGGCTGGTGCTGGCCAACCAGATCGCCCACCCGGTCGGCCTGCTGATCCTGGCCGCCGAGCGGGTGCGCGAGGGCGATCTCGGCGTGCGCGTCCCGGAGGCGGAACGCGAGGACGAGGTCTCCGGCCTGTCGCGCGCCTTCAACCGCATGACCGATCAGCTCTCCGCCCAGCGCGGCGAGCTGATGGCCGCCTACAGCCAGATCAACGAGCGTCGCCGCTTCACCGAGGCCGTGCTGTCGGGAGTCTCCTCGGGGGTGATCGGGCTGGACGCGGAGCAGCGTGTCGAGCTGCCCAACCGGGCCGCCGGGACCCTCCTCGGCTTCGACCTGATGGCGGCGGCGGGGCATGGCCTGGCGGCGCTGGTTCCGGAGTTCTCCGCGCTGCTGGCGCTGGCGCGGCAGAACCCGGAGCGGCCGCAGACCGCCGAGGTGCAGAGCGGGCGCCGCACGCTGCTGGTGCGGATCGGCCCGGAGATGAAGGGCGCCGTGACCGAGGGCTACGTGGTGACGTTCGACGACATCACCGAGCTGCAATCGGCACAGCGCAAGGCCGCCTGGGCGGACGTCGCGCGACGCATCGCCCACGAGATCAAGAACCCGC
>CAXTNB010000455.1:0-2420 GCA_964245385.1 uncultured Acetobacteraceae bacterium
GCGTGGTCGCCGCGCTCCATGCCGCCGATCTGCGGCACGGTGACGTGGCTCTCGTCGACGATCAGCAACGCGTCCTCGGGCAGGTACTCGAACAGGGTCGGCGGCGGCTCGCCGGGCGCGCGTCCGGACAGGTAGCGCGAGTAGTTCTCGATGCCCTTGCAGGCGCCGGTGGTCTCGATCATCTCGAGATCGAAGGTGCAGCGCTGCTGCAGCCGCTCCGCCTCCAGCAGCTTGCCCTGGGCGGTGAACTCGTCGAGCCGCGCGCGCAGCTCCTGCTTGATCGACACCGTCGCCTGCGCCAGCGTCGGCCGCGGCGTCACGTAGTGGCTGTTGGCGTAGATGTTGGCCTCCTCCAGCTCGCCGGTCTTCTCGCCGGTGAGCGGGTCGAACTCGACCAGGCTCTCGATCTCGTCGCCGAACAGGGTGATGCGCCAGGCGCGGTCCTCGTTCTGCACCGGGAACACGTCGACCGTCTCGCCGCGTACCCGGAAGGTGCCGCGCGCGAACGCGGCGTCGTTGCGTCGGTACTGCTGCTCGACCAGGGCGCGTATCATGGTGTCGCGGTCGATGCGGCCGCCGCGCTCGAGCCGCACCACCATGCGAGAGTAGGTCTCGACCGAGCCGATGCCGTAGATGCACGACACCGAGGCCACGATGATGACGTCGTTGCGCTCGAGCAGGGCCTGGGTCGCCGCGTGGCGCATGCGGTCGATCTGCTCGTTGATCTGGCTGTCCTTCTCGATGTAGGTGTCCGAGCGCGGCACGTAGGCTTCCGGCTGGTAGTAGTCGTAGTAGCTGACGAAGTACTCGACCGCGTTGTCGGGGAAGAACTGCTTCATCTCGCCGTAGAGCTGTGCGGCCAGCGTCTTGTTGGGTGCCAGGATCAGGGTCGGCTTCTGCACCGCCTCGATCACCTTGGCCATCGAGAAGGTCTTGCCCGAGCCGGTGACGCCGAGCAGCACCTGGTCGCGCTCGCCGCCCTGCAGCCCGGCCACCAGCTCGCGTATCGCGACCGGCTGGTCGCCCGCCGGCTCATACGGCGAGACCACCTTCATCACCCGCGTCTTCGGCTTCGCCGCCTGCTTGTCCGGCACGAAGATCTCGGCAGCCGGGCGCATCACCTGGGTGGATTTGCGGGCGGGCTTCTTGGTCAGGGCGGCGGTCGGCATGGCGGCAGAATGGGCGAAGGCGCGCCCGCCATGCAAGCGCCCGGCGCTCGGCCGGGGGCGTGCGGCATGCAACCACCCCTCCCCCCCGGCGTCCTCACCGGCGGATACACGGCAACCGCGAGGAGGACACGATCCATGACCCAGACCGCGACCGAGGAGAACACCGCCAAGCTGTGGGACATGATCCGCGGTATCGGCTTCGCCATGCTGACCAGCGAGGACGGCGACCAGCTCCGTGCCCGTCCCATGGTGGCGAGCCAGAAGGAGTTCGGCGGCACGCTCTGGTTCTTCACCCGCGCCAGCGCGCACAAGGTGGACGAGGTGCAGGCGCATCACCGCGTCGGCGTGACCTACGCCGAGCCGAGCAAGCAGAACTACGTCTCGCTCTCCGGCAATGCCACCCTGGTGCGCGACGCGGGCGAGATCGCCTCGCACTGGGGCGAGTCGCTGCGCACCTGGTTTCCGAAGGGCAAGGAGGATCCGGACATCGCGCTGCTCAAGGTCGACGTCACCCAGGCCGAATACTGGGACGCGCCCTCCTCGGCGATGGTGCACGCCTACGGCTACGTTAAGGCGACGGTGACCGGCACGCCGCCGCACCCGGGCGGCAACGAGAAGCTCAGCTTCGACTGAGCCTTTCCCGGCCGGCGCGCCCGGTCACTTCGCCCGCGAGGGCATCTCGTCGGCCGCGATCAGCGCGTCGGTGATCGCCACCGCCCGCCGCGCCTGGTGCTTGATGGCGTCGAAATCCTCCTGGCGCGGCGGACGGTTCTCCGCCCCCACGATCGCCGAGGCGCCGTAGGGGGAGCCGGCCTCCAGCATCGCCTCGTCGGTGTAGCCGGTGGGCAGGATCACCATGCCCAGGTGCGCCATCGGCGCGTACATGGCCAGCGTGACCACCTCGGTGCCGCCGTGCGGCCAGGACGCGGTGGCGAAGGCGCCGCCCAGCTTGCCGGCCAGCGCGCCGCGCTTCCACTGCGAGCCGAGCTGGTCGAGGAAGTTCTTCAGCTCCGTCGCCATCGCGCCGAAATAGCACGGCGT
This sequence comes from uncultured Acetobacteraceae bacterium, assembly GCA_964245385.1. Lineage (GTDB taxonomy): Bacteria > Pseudomonadota > Alphaproteobacteria > Acetobacterales > Acetobacteraceae > Lichenicoccus. The sequence goes on from CAXTNB010000455.1 coordinate 2,211, forward strand.
GCCGAACAGGATGGCGTCCGCCCACTCGGCGTCCTCCTTGGTGGGCGCCTCGTACAGCGCGTTCTGCCGCTCGGCACTCTCCAGCCAGCCCTTGACCTGGCGCATGCTCTCCTCGCTCGCCACCTCGCGGGCCCGTCGCAGGCGCACCTCGGCGCCGGCCTCGCGCGCGTGCCGGGTCAGCTCGATCGCCTCCTCGGTGCTGTTGGAGCC
>CAXTNB010000456.1:0-1528 GCA_964245385.1 uncultured Acetobacteraceae bacterium
TGAAGCCCTGCAGGATCAGCTTGAGCTTGCCGGGGTAGGTGGCGACGTCGCCGATCGCGAACACGCCGGGCCAGGAGGTCTCGCAGCTGCTCGGCGTCACCTGGATGTGGTGCGCGGTCGATTGCAGGTTCCAGTGCGCGATCGGCCCGAGATCGGTCGAGAGACCGAAGAACGCCAGCAGGTGGTCGGCCTCGATCCGCCGCACCGCGCCCTCCAGCGTCGCCACCTCGACCGCGGCGAGCCGCCCCGCCTCGCCGCACAGCCCGTGCAGCTGGTAGGGCACCACACGCTCGATCGGGCCATCCGCCCCGCAGGCGGCGTCGAGCCGCGACAGGCTCTCGGGGGCGGCGCGGAACCTGGCACGGCGATGCACCAGGAACACGCGGGACGCCACCTCGCGCAGCGCCAGGGCCCAGTCGACGGCGCTGTCGCCGCCGCCCGCGATCACCACCCGCTTGCCGCGGAACGCTTCCTTCTGCCGCACCGAGTACTGCACCGCGCCGCTGCGCTCGAACGCCTCCAGCCCGGACAGCGGCGGCCGGTTCGGCCCGAACGCGCCGGCGCCGGCGGCGATCACCACCGCGCGCGCCCGCACCCGCTCGCCGCGGTCGGTGGCGAGCGTGAAGGCGCCCCGCACCCCCTCCAGCCGCTCCACCCGACGGTCCAGCAGGCGCGGCACCGCGAACGGCGCGATCTGCGCCTCCAGTGCCGCCACCAGGGCGGCGCCCTCGATCGCGGGATGCGCCGGGATGTCGTAGATCGGCTTCTCCGGATAGAGGGCCGCGCACTGCCCGCCGGTCTCGGCCAGGCTGTCGATCAGCACGCAGCGCAGCTTGAGCATGCCGCACTGGAACGCCGCGAACAGCCCGACCGGCCCCGCGCCGATGATGGCGACGTCGGCTTCGGTCTCGTTCTGCGCGCGTTGCGACATCGTCACCCTATCACTGCCCGTCATGCACGGGCCGCGTATATTGTGGAGCCGGTTGGGGCTACGGCAAGATGCGGCGGATGGATGAGTTGCAGCTCGAGGACCTGGCGGCCACGGAGGCGCTCGGCCGCCGGCTGGCGGCGACGCTGCGCCCGGGCGACAGCGTGCTGCTGGAGGGGCCGCTCGGTGCCGGCAAGACGGCACTCGCGCGCGCCGTGCTGCGCGCGCTCTGCCGGGCGCCGGCGCTGGAGGTGCCGAGCCCGAGCTACACCCTGGTGCAGAGCTACGAGGCGCTCGGCTTCACCGTGTCGCACTTCGACCTGTGGCGGCTGCAGGGCGACGCCGGCACCGCCGCGCGCGACGTGGCCGAGCTCGGCTGGGACGAGGCGCGGGAGGGCGTCGTGCTGGTGGAGTGGCCGGACCGGCTCGGCGCGCTGACGCCGCACGACGCCCTGACCCTGACCCTGCGGCTGGCCGCGGAGCGTCCCGGGCTGCGGCTGGCCAGCCTCTCCGGCTGGGCGCGGCGGCGCGAGTGGCTGCCGGAGGCGGCGCGCCGATGAGCCCCGGCGCGACCCGCGACGGCATGCGCGGGCTGTTCCC
>CAXTNB010000456.1:1538-2401 GCA_964245385.1 uncultured Acetobacteraceae bacterium
GGATGCGCCCGCTCACCGACGCCACCGCCAAGCCGCTGCTGCCGGTCGGTGGCCAGAGCCTGCTCGACCACGCGCTGGACCGTCTCGCCGCCGCCGGGGTCGAGCAGGTGGTGGTCAACGCGCACTGGCAGGCCGACCAGGTCGAGCGGCACCTGCTCGCCCGCGGCGCGCGCCGGCCCGGACCGCCGCGCACGGTGGCGCTGCGCGAGCCGGAGCCGCTGGACACCGGCGGCGCGGTGCTCGCGGCACTCGACGCCGGGCTGCTCGACCGCGAGGCGCCGTTCTTCGTGGTCAACGGCGACAGCCTCTGGCTCGACGGCCCCTCCTCGGCGCTGGACCGCCTGGCCGCCGGCTTCGATCCGGAGCGGCTCGACGCGCTGCTGCTGCTCAGCCGCATCGTGGGCGCCGTGGGCGATGTCGGCCTGCCGGATTTCGCCGGCGACTTCGCGCTCGATCCCGACGGCAAGCTGCGCCGGCGCGGCGAGCACGAGATCGTGCCGTACGTGTACGCCGGCGTGCAGATCGTCTCGCCGCGCCTGTTCGACGGCCTGCCCCCGGGCCGGTTCAGCATGAACCCGCTGTGGGACCGCGCGATCCGCACCCGGCGCGCGCGCGGGCTGGTGCATGACGGCCCCTGGTTCCATCTCTCCCGCCCGGCCGACCTGATCGCCGCGGGTGCCGCGCTGCGCGACCCGACCTTCGGCCCCTCCAACACGTGACGGTCCGAGCGGTGAACGCACCTCCGACGACGACGCCCGCACTCGCCTGCATCCCCGGGCACCTGCCGTTCCTCGACAGCCTGGCGCGGCGCTGGCTGCCGCGGCACGGCGAGGCGCGCGAGGGCGAGGCGGCGGAGGCCGCCG
>CAXTNB010000457.1:0-2395 GCA_964245385.1 uncultured Acetobacteraceae bacterium
GCACCCTGGCGGCGCGCGGCATGGCCGAGTGCATTGCTTCTCCTTCGTCTCGCACGAGGAGGCCGAGCGGTTCGGCGCCATCCCCGACAGCCTGCGCCTGCTCAACCCGATCGCCGCCGACCTCGACCAGCTGCGCCCGACGCCACTGGCCTCCCTGGTGCTGGCGGCGAAGCGCAACGCCGCGCGCGGCGCCGACGCGCTGGCGCTGTTCGAGGTCGGTCCCGGCTTCGGCGAGCACGGCCAGCGCCTGATCGCGGCCGGCCTGCGCACCGGCCACGCGCCGCGCCGGCCCGGCTTCGCCGCCGAGCCGGCGACGCTGTGGGACGTCAAGGCCGACGCGCTGGCGCTGCTCGACGGCCTCGGCGTGCCGATGGAGGCGCTGAGCGTGAGCACCGACGCCCCCGGCCACTACCATCCCGGCCGCGCCGGCACCCTGCGGCAGGGGCCGAAGACCGTGCTGGCCCGCTTCGGCGACCTGCATCCGGCGCTGTTGCGCGACCTCGGGCTCGGCGTGCCGGCGGCCGGCTTCGAGCTGTTCCTCGACGAGGTGGCCGATCCGAAGCGCCGGCGACGTGCGGCGCCGCAGCTGCCGCCGTTGCAGCCGCTGGTGCGCGACTTCGCCTTCCTGGTCGGACGCGAGGTCACCGCCGAGGCGGTGCTGCGCGCCGCGCGCGGGGCGGAGCGCGCGCTGATCGCCGACGTCAGCCTGTTCGACGTCTACGAGGGCGACAAGCTGCCGGCGGGGCAGAAGTCGCTCGCCATCGAGGTGGTGCTGCAGCCGCGCGAGCGCAGCCTCACCGACGTGGAGATCGAGGCCGCCTGCGCCCGCGTGGTGGCGGCGGTGTCGAAGGCGACCGGGGCGGTGCTGCGGCAGTAGCGGCGACCAGCGTTCTGCTAACGTATCTTTCGTCATCCATGCCATAAGGGCGCGAACGGATCGGACTTCGCCGCATGGATCAGGGCCCGCGACGGAGCTCGCCGAAGCCGTCGGCCTGGTGGTCCGGCAGCCTGGCCACGTTCATGGCGACCGACGACGCCGCGCTGCTGCGACAGCTCTCCCACGCGGCGGTGCGGCACTTCCGCAGCCACGAGCCGACCCAGCTTCGTGCCTGGTCACGCGAGATCGAGGTGCTGCGTGACCTCGCGGCACGGCTGCCGGAGGTCGCGGAGTGGTGGCTGCTGCTGGAGTTCCAGATCCCCCGACTGGGCGGACGCATCGACGCCGTGCTGCTCGCTTCCAGCGCCGTCTTCGTGATCGAGTTCAAGACCGGTGCGACGCAGTTCGCCGAGCCCGACCGCCGTCAGGTGCAGGACTACGCGCGCGACCTGCAGGACTTCCATGCCGGCTCACGCGGCCATCCGATCGTGCCGATCCTGGTGGCGACGGACGCGGTCGCGCCGTCGCAGACGCTGCCGTTCTCTTTCCCCGGGCTCGGTCCGGACGTGCTGCATGCCGACGGCGCGTCGCTTCCCGTCCTGCTGCGGAGGCTGGCTGCACGTCCCTCCACCAGCTCCCGCCCGATCGACCTGCGCGGCTGGGAGCACGCCGCCTACGATCCGGTGCCGAACATCATCGACGCTGCCTGCCTGCTGTTCGCGCGCCACGCGGTCGCGGAGATCGTCAGCGCGCGCTCGGACACCACCAACCTGACCCGTACCGCGGATCGCATCGCGGCACTGATCGCGCTGGCGCAGGCCGAGCAACGCCCGACGATCCTGTTCGTCACCGGCATCCCCGGCGCCGGCAAGACGCTGTGCGGCCTGAACGCGGCATTCGGCGTCGAGGCGCGGACCGGGTCCGCCTTCCTGACCGGCAACCCGACCCTGGTGCACGTGCTGCGCGAGGCGCTGGTGCGAGACGCGGTGAAGCAGGGCCAGATCCGTCGCGATGCGGTGCACCGGATGAAGGGCGTGATCCAGGCGCTGCCCCGGTTCCGCGACGATCTGGTGGCCTCCGGGCGGCCGCCGCCGGAGCGGGTGATCATCATCGACGAGGCGCAGCGCTGCTGGACCGCGCGCCAGGCGATCGCCAAGACCCGGGATCGGCCGGTGCGGCTCGATCGTTCCGAGCCCGCGCATCTGCTCGACATCATGTCGCGCCACGCGGGCTTCGCGTGCGTGCTCTGCCTGATCGGCCACGGCCAGGAGATCCATGACGGGGAGGGCGGCCTCGCCGAATGGGGCGAGGCGTTGCGCGAACGAAGCGACTGGCGCATCCACGCGGCACCGCAGACGCTGGCCGATCCCGAACCGCGCAACCGGCTTCCGCCGCTCGCCGGCCTGGTCGCGGAGCCGGACCTGCATCTCGACGTCCCGGTGCGCTCGCTGCGCAACGAGTCCGCCGCCGCCTGGGCCGATGCCGTGCTGCGCGGCGACGCCGACGCCGCGCGCGGCA
>CAXTNB010000458.1:0-2389 GCA_964245385.1 uncultured Acetobacteraceae bacterium
CAACGCGCAGCTCTCGGAGAAGCTCGACGAGCTGGACCGCAGTGCCAGCGACCTGAAGAACCTGTTCGAGAGCACCGACGTCGCCACCGTGTTCCTCGACCGTCACCTGATCATTCGCGGCTTCACGCCCGCGGTGGGCACCATCTACAACCTGATCCCGAGCGATCACGGCCGCCCGCTGAGCGACATCGTCAGCCAGCTGAGCTATCCCGGGCTGCGCGACGACGTCCGCACCGTGCTCGACACGCTCGAACCGCTGGAACGCCGCGTCACCCGGCACGACGGCAGCAAGCACTACATCATGCGCGTGCTGCCCTACCGGGCGCACAACAGCGCGGTCGACGGCACGCTGGTGACGTTCGTCGACGTGACCAGCATCGTGCAGGCCGAGCAGCATCAGCGCCTGCTGGTCGACGAGCTCAACCACCGGGTCAAGAACATGCTCACGGTGGTGATCTCGCTGGCCTCGCAGACCCTGCGCCGGGCGGAGACGATGGAGCAGTTCTCCGAGGCCTTCCTGGGCCGGATCAAGGCGCTGACCGCGTCGTACTCGCTGCTCAGCCAGGCCAACTGGACCGACATCTCGCTGCTCGAGGTGCTGGTGGAGGAGACCCGGCCTTTCCTGTCGCGCGACCGCGCCAACATCGTCTTCCTGGGTCCGAAGGTCTGGCTGTCGCCGCAGGGGGCGCTGGCGCTCGGCATGGCGATCCACGAGCTGGTCACCAACGCGGTCAAGCACGGCGCGCTGTCGGTGCCGCAGGGCAAGGTGACGGTCAGCTGGCAGATCGAGCGCGAGGCCGACGACAGGGAGTTCCTGCTGCAGTGGATCGAGTCCGGCGGCCCTCCCGTCTCGCCGCCGACGGTGCGCGGCTTCGGCACCAGCCTGATCGAGCGCGGCTTCGCCCATGAGCTGTCGGGCTCGGCGAACATACGCTTCGAGCCGTCCGGGATCCGCGCCAGCCTGCGCGCTCCGCTGGGCGCCGCGGTCAATCCGGTCCCGTCCAAGGCGGCCGCCTACAGATGACGCGATCCGCGCTGTCGGGCCTGCGTCTGCTGCTGGTCGAGGACGAGTTCATGATCGCGATGCTGATCGAGGACATCCTGCTGGAGCTGGACTGCGTGGTCATCGGGCCGTTCGCCAGCCTGACGGAGGCGCTGCACGCGGCGCAGCACGCGGCGCTCGACGGCGCGGTGCTGGACGTCAACCTGCGCGGCGAGAAGGTGTATCCGGTCGCCGAGGTGCTGGAGGGCCGGGGCGTCCCGTTCCTGCTGCTGTCCGGCTACGGCAGCGACGCCATCCCGGCCGACCGCCCGGACTGGCGCGCCTGCAGCAAGCCGTTCAACCCCGCCGAGCTGATCGAGATGCTGACCGAACGGATCACTCGACGGGTCTAGCCCTGGCGACGTGATCAAGCCGCTGGAACAACGACCTGGAGCGACTTCACCAGGCGACCGAGAGATGAAGACGATGATGTCATACACGATCAGGATCGCCGCACTCGCCGGCATGCTCGTCGCCCTGGCGCCCCCGGCCTCGGCGCAGTCCTACGGATACGGCACGCCGGCGCCGGCGCCGCCACCGCCGGCCGCCCCCGGCTACGCACCGCCGCAACCGGCGGCGCCTGGCTATCCGCCGCCGAGCTATCCGCCGCCCGGCTATCCGCCGCCGCCGGGCTCGCGCTGCGAGGCGACCTATGCCGGCTACCGCCGTCGCCGGTTCGTCTGCCCGATGCGGGTGGCCAAGCCGATCGGTGCGCCCTGCCACTGCGTGCCCGACGCGGCGCCGGGCTATCCGCCGGGTCCGCCGATCCGCGGCCGCGTCATCCCGTAGCGCGGCGCCTCGCGTCAGCGCGGCTCCGGCAGCGGCGTGCAGGCGACGGCGGTGGCGCGGGCGAGCACCACCATGCGGCGCGCGGCCACCGCGCCGCCGGCCATCTCGCCGGCCAGGTGGGCGAGCAGCGGCGTGCTCAGCACCGCGTGCGCCGCGCTGTTGACCGCGACCTCGGTCACCGCGGTCGCACCCGCGGCGAGCGCCGTGCGACGCAGCAGCGACAGGGTGCCGAGCACCCCCGGGCGCAGGCCGTAGAGGGCGGCCACCTGGCGGATCAGCCGCAGCCCGCGCCAGCTGATCAGCAGCACCACCAGCGCGGGCGCCGGCGTCGCCGCCATGCCGGCCACCACCTGCAGGGCGGCGCGCCGGCCGAGCGTGTCGGCACGCGCGCGCAGCCCGGCCTCGACCCCGGCGCGCAGCAGCGGCACGATCGCGTCCGGATCGTTCAGGGCGGCGAGCGGCGCCAGCAGCACCGCCCCGCCCTCGACCTCGCCGAGCCAGCGTCGCGCGGCGCGCAGCCGCACCTCGGCGTCCGACCCCGCGAGGTCGCGCCTGAGC
>CAXTNB010000459.1:0-2384 GCA_964245385.1 uncultured Acetobacteraceae bacterium
GCGCGCGCTCAGCACGCGCTCGTGGCCCGCGAGCGTCAGCGCCCCGCCGTCGGCGGGGATGGTGTTGGCGATGAAGGCGAAGCGCGGCGCCGGCGCGCCGTCCGCGGTGCGCAGGGTGAAGTAGCGCTGGTTGACCCGCATGCTGACCTGCATCACCTCCGGCGGCAGGTCCATGAACGCCTGGTCGATCCGTCCCAGCAGCGGCACCGGCCACTCGACCAGCCCCGCCACCTCCTCGACCAGCCCGTCATCGGCGGCGACGCTCAGGCCTTCCGCCGCCGCGGCGGCCGCCACCCCCTCGCGGATCAGGGTGGCGCGATCCTCCGCGTCGACCAGCACGTGGCGGGCGCGCAGCCCGTCACGCCAGGAGGCGAGACCGGTGACCGCGAAGGCGCCCGGCGACAGGAAGCGATGCCCTTCGGAGAGGTCGGCCGCGACCAGGCCGTGCCCGTCGTCGGGGTGCGGCGCCTCCTCGCCGAGGGCGAGGCGGAACGGCACCGCGACGCCGTCCAGCAGGCACAGGATTCGGCGCAGCGGCCGCACCCAGGTGAAGGCGCTGGTGCCGCCCCAGCGCATCGACTTGGCCCAGGGAAAGCGGCGCAGCAGGTCGGGCAGCACGCCCTCGACCAGGGTCGCGGCGGCGACCGGCGGCCGCTCCAGCTCGAGCAGCCAGAAGCCGCGCTGCAGCCGCAGCGCGCTGCGCGGTGCCGCGTGCTTGCGCAGGAAGCCGGCGAGGGCGGCCTCCGGCGCACCCTCGCGCGGTCCGCGCTCGGTGCGCGTGCTGCCGGGCACCTGGGCGTCGAGCCGTGCCGCCAGCGCGACGCGACGCGGCCCGTGGAAGGTCGAGACCTCGCGCGGGTTCAGCGCCGCCAGCGCCTCGACGAGCAGGCGGGCGAGGCTGGCCGCGGCATCGGCCTGCAGGCGGGCAGGGATCTCCTCGCTGAACAGCTCGAGGAGGAAATTGGGCGGCGCGTCCGGCACCTCAGCCCTCGCCCGCGAGCCAGGCGTCGCAGCACAGCCGGGCGAGGCCGCGCACCCGGCCGATGTAGCTCGCCCGCTCGCTCACGCTGATCACGCCGCGCGCATCCAGCAGGTTGAACAGGTGGCTGGCCTTCAGGCACTGGTCGTAGGCCGGCTGGGCGACGCCGGCGGCGGCGAGTGCGAGGCACTCCCGCTCCGCGTCGTCGAAGTGGCGATGCAGCATCGCCGGATCGGCGAGCTCGAAGTTGTGTCGCGAGTAGTCGCGCTCGGCGCGCAGGAACACGTCGCCGTAGCTCAGGCCGCGCCCGTCATAGTCGAGGTCGTAGACGCGCTCCACGCCCTGGACGTACATCGCCAGCCGCTCCAGCCCGTAGGTGAGCTCGGTCGAGGGCAGCACCGTGGCGATGCCGCCGACCTGCTGGAAATAGGTGAACTGGGTCACCTCCATGCCGTCGCACCACACCTCCCAGCCCAGGCCCCAGGCGCCGATGGTCGGGTTCTCCCAGTCGTCCTCGACGAAGCGGATGTCGTGGCTGAGCGGGTCGATGCCGATCGCGCGGTAGCTGTCGAGCAGCAGCGCCTGGCTCTCCGGCGGGGTCGGCTTCAGCAGCACCTGGTACTGGTAGTAGTGCTGCAGACGGTTCGGGTTCTCGCCGTAGCGCCCGTCCGACGGACGCCGGCAGGGCTGCACGAACGCGGTGCGCCAGGGCCTGCCGCCGAGTGCCCGCAGGCTGGTATGCGGCGATAGCGTGCCGGCGCCGACCTCGACGTCGTAGGGTTGCAGGATGGCGCAGCCTTGCGCGGACCAGAACTCGTGCAGCCTCAGGATCAGGGCCTGGAAGCTCGGTGGCTTGAAGGCCGGCGCGATGGGCAAGCGGGCTCTCCGGGTCGGCCGCGGCGGGGGGCGCACCATAGGGTGCGGGGCGAGGTCGCAGCAAGGAAGCGATCCGGCGCGATGCGGCACGGGAGGCAACACGGCATGGCCATCGACGGACTCGAGGACGCGGCGATACGCGACATCCTGCTGCGTACCCGGCGCATCGCCCTGGTCGGCGCCTCGGCCAAGCCGGAGCGGCCCTCCTTCGGGGTGATGCGCTTCCTGCTGCAGCAGGGCTTCGCCGTCACCCCGGTCAATCCCGGCCTGGCCGGGCAGCTCATCCTGGGCCAGCCGGTGGTGGCCGAACTCGACCACGCCGCCGCGGCCGGCGGCCTCGACATGGTCGAGCTGTTCCGTGCCCCGGAGCATGTCGGCCCGCTGGTGCAGGCGGCGATCCGGCTGCGGGCGCGCACGATCTGGATGCAGCTCGGCGTGGTCGACCAGGCGGCGGCGGCGGCGGCGCGCGCCGCCGGGCTGCGCGTGGTCATGGACCGGTGCCCCGCGATCGAGTGGCCGCGCCTGCGGC
>CAXTNB010000460.1:0-2377 GCA_964245385.1 uncultured Acetobacteraceae bacterium
AGCACGGCATCCTGATCGTCGAGGTGGCCAACGAGCAGCAGCGGCTCGGCCTGTCGAAGCGCGAGGCGATCGAGCGCGCCTGCGCGCTGCGGCTGCGGCCGATCCTGATGACCACGGCGGCGATGGTGCTCGGCGTGCTGCCGCTGGTGTTCGCGACCGGCGCCGGCGCCGCCTCGCGCTACGTGATGGGGCTGGTGATCGCCTCGGGCCTGTCGATCGGCACCCTGTTCACGCTGTTCGTGCTGCCCGCCGTCTACATGCTGCTGGCCGGATCCCGCGCGCCGCACGCGGTGGCGGCGCGTCGCGAGGTCAGGGAGCCGGTGGCGTAGGCCGCACCCCTCAGCCGGTCTGGCAGCGCGCGCACCAGTACAGCATCCGCCCGCCCATCGCCTCGGCCAGCACCGGCGCGCCGCAGATCCGGCACGGCGCGCCGGCGCGATGCGCCACGTAGGTCGCGTCCTCGCGCGACGCGGCGCCCGCGCGGCGCGAGCGGTCGGCGGGTTCGGTCGTCACGATGCGGCCCGTGCGCACGCCGTCGCGCATCAGCGCGCCGAGGTCGCTCCACAGCGCGCGCCAGGCTTCCGGCGCGAGCGTCCGTCCGGCGCGGTGCGGCTCGAGCCGGGCGCGGAACAGCGCCTCGGCGCGGTAGATGTTGCCGATCCCGGCGACGATGTCCTGTCGCATCAGCAGCAGCCCGAGCGACGTGCGCGAGGCGTGCAGCCTGGCGTAGGCGCGCGCCGGGTCGGCGTCGGCGCGCAGCGGGTCCTCGCCGAGCCCGGCGGTGAACGCCGCCTTCTCCGCCGGCGACAGCAGCTGGCACGCGGTCGGGCCGCTGAGGTCGGCGATGCGGCCGCCGCTCGCCAGCCGCAGCCGCACCGCGCCGCGCGGCGGCGGCGGCAGGTCCGGATCGTCCGCGGTGCCGCCGCGACCGCGGCCGAGGCCGGCGAGCCCCGGGCCGAAGAACCGCCACATGCCGTACAGCCCGAGGTGCACGCGCAGCCACAGCTCGTCCGAAAAGCCCAGGAACATCTGCTTGCCGTGCGCCTCCGCCGCCCGCAGCACGCGCCCGTCGAGCAGCGCCGCCCCCTCGGCGAAGCGCCCCTGCGGGCTGGAGGCGTCGACCTGGCCGCCGGCGAAGCGCGCCGCGAACGCCTCGGCGAGCCGGTGCACCGTGTGGCCCTCGGGCACTCAGCCGGCCCCGGCGCCGGCGGCGTGCCCTGATCGCGATCGCGCGGCGGCCGCGTCGGCCCTCGGCGCCGCCGAGCCGTCCAGGTCGCCCTCGGCCGACGGTCGCAGCGGCAGTCGCGACGTCTCCAGCACCGGTCCGGACATGCCAGGCTCCTCGATCGCGTTCGGGCAGGGGCCTCGCTACACCCTGTTGAGGTCGCGGCCCGCTGCCCATATCGGACACCACCCTAACGCACGAGGTGATCATGCGCAGCGTCCCGCCGCCGGCCCTGATGCTCCCGATCCTGATGCTCGCACTCGCCGCCTGCGCCGGCTCCACCGGACGGCAGCCGGGCGAGACCGCCGTGCGCTGCATCCACCGCCTGTACGACTACCCGGACCGCCAGGAGCCGTTCCAGACCGCGGCCAGCCAGTGCGGCGGCGACGGCCCGGTCGACCTCACCGGCGACCGCTACTTCCAGGTGCTCGCCAGCACCCTCAACATCCCCTGGGTGACGCGCGATCCGGCGCGCGACGGCAGCATCACCCTGACCGGCAGCCGGATCCCGCAATCGACCGCCGAGCCGGCGCCGCCGGAGCTCTCGCTGCGCTGAGCGGCCGCCGCACCCCGGCTTGACCCGGCGCCTGGCTTCTGCACCGACTGCCGGCATGACCGACAGCAACCCCCTCCTCGATCCCTGGACCACCCCGTTCGGCGTGCCGCCGTTCGACCGCATCGAGGCGGCGCATTTCGCGCCCGCCTTCGAGCAGGCCATGCAGGCGCACCTCGCGGAGGTCGCCGCCATCGGCGACGATGCCGCCGCGCCGGATTTTTCCAACACCATCGAGGCGATGCAGCGCGCCGGCCGGCCGCTGCAGCGGATCGGCGCGGTGTTCTCCAACCTGGTGCTCAGCCTGGGCGGCGAGGCGCTGGAGGCGGTCGACCGCGAGATGTCGCCGAAGCTCGCCGCGCACGGCATGCGCGTGGCCCTCGACCCGGCGCTGTTCCGGCGCGTCGAGCGGCTGCACGCCGGCCGCGACGGGCTCGGGCTGGCGCCCGACCAGCTGCGCCTGCTGGAGCGCGTCCATCTCGGCTTCGTGCGCAGCGGCGCCGCGCTGGCGCCGGCAGAGCGCGACAGGATGAGCGCCATCTCCGAGCGCCTGGCGGTGCAGCACGTTCTGGCCGAACTGCACGTGCAGCACCGCCAGG
>CAXTNB010000461.1:0-2371 GCA_964245385.1 uncultured Acetobacteraceae bacterium
CCGTTCGCGGGGCAGGGTACCGACGTCGATCCCAATTTCGGTGCGCCGGATGCCGGCGGCTTCGACTCCGGCGGCGGCGACTGGGGCGGCGGCGGCGACGACAGCAGCTTCTGACCCTCGGCCGCCCGGTCCGTCCCGCGTCAGCGCGCGGTGTCGAGCCGCACGCTGACCGGACAGTGGTCCGACAGCCGCTCCTTCATCTCCGGATCGGTCTCGCGATAGACCATCACGCGCAGCGTCGCCGGCTGCATCCAGCGGCGCGCCGGCCAGGATGTGGTCGATGAACGCCTCGCCGCCCCAGCACGGGTTGGCGTGACCGGCGGTGGCGAGCGCCAGCGGCGCCGTCTGCTGCAGGGCGTCCAGGAAGGGGTCGCGCGCGGTGAGGTCGCGGTTGAAGTTGCCCATCACCACGAACGGCACCCCCTCGTCGCGTCGTGCCGCGATCCAGCCTTGCAGGACGCCGAGCTGCCGCCCCAGCACCGGGCAGGCCGGCGGTCCGTGTCCCCGCAGCGGCCGGTCCCAGCATCCGGTCTTGAGGTGCACGACCAGCACCCGCAGGCTGGCGCCGTCGCGGGCGACGGTGACGTCGAGGCCGCTGCGCAGGCGTAGGCGTGCGCCCGGGCTGGCCGCGTCCAGCGCCGTGAGGTCGGGATGCCGGGTGACGTCGTAGCCGCGCCGGATCACCAGCCCGACCCGCTGCACCACCGAATCGTGGGTCATCTCGATGCGGTACTGCTCGGGCGGGAAGATCTTCGCCGCGATCTCCGGCCCGTCGACCTCCTCGATCCCGACCAGGTCCGCATCCAGCCGCCGCGCGTAGCCGGCCAGGGTGACGATGTCGTCCGGCTGCTTCGGATGCGCGTCGTCGGGTAGCGAGGGGTCGCCGTCGGGCCGTGCGGTCAGCCACTCCATGTTCCAGGTGGTCAGCTTGAGGTCCCGCGCCGACGCCGCCGGCGTCAGCATCGGCAGGGCGAGCAGGGGCAGTGCCGCCAGGGACAGGGCGCGCGGCAGCGCCGGCAGCCGCCCGCGCACGGCGGTCAGGCCGGTGCGCCCGGCGATGCCGACGCCGCATCCTCCGCGCCGCCGGTCTGCGCGCGCAGCTGGGCCAGCGCCGCCCGCACGCTGATCACCCGTCGCGCCGCCTCGTCGAGCACCCAGATGACGCCGTGCCGGATCTCGTAGATCCAGCCCTGCAGGGTCAGCGTGCCGTCGGCGAGGCGAGACGCGACCGCCGGATGGGTGCGCAGGTGCGCCAGCTGCAGCAGCACGTTCTGCTCGACCAGGGTGGTCAGCACGTCCTGGTCGTTGTCGCCGGGCCGCAGCGCGTGGGTGACGGCCAGCGCCGCCTCGGCGCTGCGCAGCCAGGAGCTGACCGTCGGCATGGTCGACAGCCTGTGCCCGACCGGGTCGAGCATCGCCTTCATCGCGCCGCAGTCGGAATGGCCGCAGACGATGATGTTCTGGACGCCGATGGCGCTGACCGCGTACTCGATCGCCGCCGAGACGCCGCCCAGCATCTCGCCGTATGCCGGCACGATATTGCCGATGTTGCGCAGAACGAACAGGTTGCCCGGCTCGTTCTGGGTGATCATGCCGGTGCTGATCCGGCTGTCGGCGCAGGTGATGAACAGGGTGTGCGGCGACTGGCCGCGCGCCAGGTCCGCGAACATCTCCCGGTTCTCGGGAAAGATCGTGGTGCTGAAATGTTGGACGCCTTCGAGCAGACCGATCAGGGTCGAGGCCGGGTCATCTGCCATCTTGCCATCCCCACGCCAGCCGCGTCGGCTCCGCGGACGCGGAAGACGGTGCTCGCCGGAGCAGAGTGTAGACGATGCGCGATGCGGAAGGACACTCGTTGAACGAAGTCTCGACCCTCCCCGATCAGGTCCGGCTCGATCCGCTCTCCGGCGACCAGCTCGGCCAGACGCTGCTGCAGGCGGAGCTGATCGCGGTGCTGGTCGCGGTCGGCGAGGACCGGCCGCGCGTGCTGACCCTGTCGGACGGCACCGCGCTGCCGTCCGGCCCGCTGGAGCCGGCGCACCGGTCGCTGCAGTCCGGGCTGCGCAGCTGGGTCGAGCAGCAGACCCATCATCCGCTCGGCCACGTCGAGCAGCTCTACACCTTCGCCGACCGCGATCGTGCGGAGGGACCGGTGCGGGCGATCTCGATCAGCTACCTGGCGCTGACCCGGATCGGCGCCAGCGACGCCGGCTGGCGCGACTGGTACGCCTACTTCCCGTGGGAGGACCAGCGCAGCCCCGCCGGCGGCCGGGCGGCGCGCGCCCTGGGTGCGGCACTGCTCGACTGGGCCGACGCCGCCGCCGGCACGGCCGCGCGGGGGCGCCGGCAGCGCTGCGCGATCGGCTTCGGG
>CAXTNB010000462.1:0-2119 GCA_964245385.1 uncultured Acetobacteraceae bacterium
CGCCTGCTCCACCGCGCGCGCGCGGTGGAGCAGGCGGCAGCCGCGGCGGCACGGCTGCGCGCGGCGGACCTGGCCTCGCTGCTGGTCGACATCTCGCCGCGGACCGAGGCGAAGGCGGAAGCGCTGGCCGCGCAGATGGGCGCGCGCTACCTGAAGCTGCCGGACGGCGAGGCGCTCTCCCGCGCGGTGCGCGCCGCCGCCGCGTCGGAGCTGCGACAGGTCTGCACGCGCATCGGTGCTGCTGGCGTCCCGAGAACGTTCGCACGCCGGGCCGCTGCTCACACGATCCCGGCGCCGGACACCACGACGGCCATTCCGCACGACTCCGGATCGGCGACCGTGCGGTTCACGTGATCGCAGGACCGCGATCAAGGCGATCCGGCTCCCTGTGCGTCGAGGTAGGCCTGCACCGGCGGTCCCCAGAGTGCGGAGCCGCCCCTGCCGAAAAACAGATGGTGTCCGTCGCGGCCGTACGACGGTGGTTGCACGAGGGTCGCCTTGCCGCCGCTGGCCGTGAAGGCGTCGTGCACGGCCACCGCGATCGGCGGCCCGAAATAGCTGTCGTTCTGCGCGTAGATCCAGAGCATCGGCGTGCGTGACGTGGCGCCGTATCGTCGTGCAGCATCCGCGAGGCGCTCGGGGTGACAGTTGCTGTCCGGGATGCCGTCACGATGGCCGCCACGGCCGCCGGCCATGACGATGAAGGCGGCGACCTTCGGGTGCGGCTGCGAGGCGTAGGCGATGGTTCCCCAACCGCCGGCCGACTGCCCGATGACCACCGCGCCGTCATGTCGGGCGAACGGCAGGGCGGTCGCGTAGTCGACGATCGCACCGATGTCGCGGGCGCTTTCCAGCCCGGCGTCGTAGTAATCCGCCTGCGCGCAACGGCCGTAATTCTCCGCCCAGTTCCCGCCCGTGTCGCCGTAGCCGCGGCGCAGCGCGTAGACGACGATGTAGCCTCGTCTCAGGAACCACTGCGAGGCCTCGTCGTCGCACTTCTGCAGTTCCATGTACGGCCGGGCCGCCGAGTCCGCCGGGGATCCATGGTTGATGACGACCACGCGAGCCAAGCGGTCACCGGCTGGACGGCAGACACGGGCCGAGAGCGCGATCGTGCTGCCGTCGTCATCGCGCATCGGGATCTGTCGCAACTGATCGCGCGACCTGTCGTCGGGCGGCGTCGGCGCGCAGCCGCTGACGCTGCAGAACAGCACGATCATCGCGACCCGCGTCGTCCGTCTCATCCGCGACCCCCCGCTTGCGTCAAGCTGCCGACGTTCAGTCTGTCTCGGCAAAGGTTCCGTCGGCTGCCTCCCGACCACCGTTCGGCGAGCTTACCGTCACGTTGACGGGAATACAGCATGATCGCCCGCGGCCCGGTCGAGCCATCGCAGGACCGGATCGTGCCACGTGCCCTCATCGGTCGGTGCAGGGCCGCGCGCCGCTGCCGGTGGCTCGGCCGCTTGCCGCGGCCACGGCGGCATGCCATGCCCTCCGCAGGCGAGCGGGAGGCGCCTGCGATGGCGACGTGCTCGAGATCGTCCGGATCGCGCCCCGCGACGCCCCGCTCCCGGTGCCTCGGTCCCGCCGCTTGATCGCCGGGGTGAACGGCACGCTGTCGTGGGAGCGGGCCGGCCGCGACTGGCCGAACCGGGCGTCGAGCCGCTTCGTGCGTGCCGCGGGCCTGCGCTGGCACGTGCAGCAGGCGGGTCCGCGCCCGGACGCGGCGCCGCGCGTCCTGCTGCTGCACGGCACCGGTGCCGCCACCCATTCCTGGCGCGGGCTGCTGCCGCTGCTGGCGCGAGGCCACGCCGTGCTGGCCCCCGACCTGCCCGGGCACGGCTTCACCGAGATGCCGCGGCCGCCGCTGATGTCGCTGCCCGGCATGGCGCAGTTGCTGGACGGGCTGCTGAAGCGCATCGGCTTCGAGCCGGAGCTGGTGGTCGGCCACTCCGCCGGTGCGGCGATCCTGGCGCGCATGATCCTGGACGGGCGCATCCGGCCGCGCGCGATGGTCAGCCTGAACGGCGCGCTGCTGCCGCTCGCCGGCCGGTCGTCGCAGCTGTTCCCGGCGATGGCGCGCCTGCTCGCCAGCACCAGCGTCGTGCCCTGGGTGTTC
>CAXTNB010000462.1:2129-2368 GCA_964245385.1 uncultured Acetobacteraceae bacterium
GAGCAGCCGGCGCGCGTCGCGGCGGTGGTGCAGGAGGCCTGGGCGAGTGCTGCTGCCGCCGCCGGCGCGGATGCCGATGCCGGTGCCGATGCTGGGGCGGCACCGTGATCCTGATCGTCGACGCCATCCTGTGCCTGATCGTGCTGGAGGCCGCGGCATTGCTGCTGCTGCATCGCGCCACCGGCGCCGGATTGCCGCCCGGCCTGGCCCTGAGCACGCTGGTCCCGGGCTTCTTCCTG
>CAXTNB010000463.1:0-2367 GCA_964245385.1 uncultured Acetobacteraceae bacterium
CCACCGGATCCCAGAACCAGTAGCCGCCCCAGCCCAGCACGTAGTACGACCACCAGGAGCCGAGCGCGATGCCGCAGGTCAGGAAGCACCAGGCGGCGAGCGCCCAGGGGCGCACCCAGCGGCCCCAGGCGGCGTCGACGCGGCCCTCGATCAGGGCGGCGACGGCGAAGGCGAACGGCACCGCGAAGCCGACATAGCCGGTGTAGAGGATGGGCGGATGGAAGGCGAGGCCGGGGTCCTGCAGCAGCGGGTTCATGCCGTTGCCGTCGACCGGCGCCGGCCAGACGCGGTCGAACGGGTTCGAGGTGAGCAGGCAGAACAGCTCGAAGCCCGCGGCGACGCCGCCGAGCACCGCGATCACCCGGGCGCGGAGGGCCGCCGGCAGGTTGCGCCCGAAGCCGGCGACGGCGGCGCCGCACAGCGCCAGGATCAACGACCAGAGCAGGATCGAGCCCTCGTGGTTGCCCCAGATGCCGGTGATCTTGTAGAGCAGCGGCTTCGCCAGGGCGCTGTTCTCGGCGACGTTCTGCACCGAGAAGTCGTCGGTGATCGCGGCGTTGGCCAGGCAGGCGAACGAGATCGCCAGCGCCACCAGCTGCCCGAGCGCCAGCGCCGGCGCGGTCGCCATCAGGCGTATGTCGCGCCGCCCCGCGCCGATGATCGGCAGCACCGCCTGCGCCAGCGCCAGGCAGCAGGCGAGCGCCAGTGCGAAGCGACCGAGTTCCGGACTCATCGGCTCAGCTGCCCTGCGCCGTCGCGGCGGCGGTCCTGGTCTGCGGCGCGACGCCGGTCATGCGATCCCAGCTCGCCGCCGACGGGGCGGGGCCGAAGCGCGGGTCCCACTTGCCGGACCTGCGCAGTGCCGCGGCCACTTCCTTGGGCATGTAGGTCTCGTCGTGCTTGGCCAGCACCTCGGAGGCGCTGAAGCTGCCGTCGCTCTCCAGCGCGCCGAGTGCGACCACGCTCTGCCCCTCGCGGAACAGGTCGGGCAGCACGCCCGCGTAGCGCACCAGCACCGCGTTCTGTCCGTCCGTCACCGAGAATCGTGCCACCGGCTCGCCTGCCTCGTGTTCCTCGCGCAGCGACCCCGCGACCACCATGCCGCCCAGGCGGATGGTGCGCCCGGGCGCCGGCTTCTGCGTCATCAGCTGCGACGGCGCCATGAAGAACACGATGTTGGCGCTGAAGGCGTCCAGCGCCAGTGCCGTGGCGGAGCCGAGGCCAAGGCCGCAGCTGACCAGCAGCCACAGCCGGCGCGACTTGCGGGTCATGATGTCCTGCCCTCCCGCGACCGTGCCGATCGTCTGCCCGCGCCGCCCTCGACGGCGGCGAGCCGGGTGCGCGCCCTCGACAGGCGCAGCGCCGCGCCGATGCCCAGCCACGCCGCCAGCGCCAGGGTGAGGCCGTAGGCGGCGGCGATGAAGGGCAGGTGGGTCACGACGCGACCTCCCGGCCGGTGCCGCGCCCGAGCAGCAGCGTGCGCAGCTTCTGCTCCATCACGGCGGCGCGCAGGCGCGCGGTGACGATCGCGGCGAAGCCGAAGCTGAAGCCGAGGGTGGCGACCAGCAGCGGCCAGAGCATCGACAACGACATGGTCGGCGCGCCGGTCAGGGTGATGCTGTCGGGCTGGTGCAGCGTGTTCCACCACTGCACGCTGAACTTGATGATCGGCAGGTCGACCGCGCCGACCAGCGCCAGGATCGCCGCCGCGCGGGCGCCGCGCTGCGGCTCGTCGAAGGCGCGCATCAGCGCCACGTGGCCGAGGTAGAGGAAGAACAGCACCAGCACCGAGGTCAGCCGGGCGTCCCAGACCCACCAGGCGCCCCACATCGGCTTGCCCCACAGCGAGCCGGAGGCCAGGCAGATCGCGGTGATGGCCGCCCCGACCGGACCGATCTCCGCCGCCGCCAGGTCGGCCAGCGGATGCCGCCAGACCAGCGACAGCGCGGAGCAGACCGCGAGTGCGGCGTAGCCCGCGGAGGCCAGCCAGGCCGCCGGCACGTGCACGTACATGATCCGCACCGCGTCGCCCTGCTGCCAGTCGGCGGGAGAGAAGAACAGCCCCCAGGCCAATCCCCACCCGGTCAGTACCAGCGCCGCGACGGTGAGCCAGGGCTGCACCCGCGCGGCGAGGCGAAGGAATCGCCCCGGGTTGGCGAAGCGGTGCAGGAAGCCGGTGCCCGACCTGGCGCGCGGCTTGGCGTATGTCGGCGTGGCATCCAAGGCGGCGGACCCTAGCGTGGACGGACCGTGGCAGATGTAGCGCGCGCGGCGAGCCAGAGGAAGAGCGACAGGAAGAGCGACAGGAAGACCGACGCGGCGGTGGCGCGAGAACCGCACCCCTGTCGCGCCGCGAGGGGTGATCCT
>CAXTNB010000464.1:0-2366 GCA_964245385.1 uncultured Acetobacteraceae bacterium
CCGGAGTGGAACTGGTGCACGCGCCGGCGCTCGGCACCGGGCGGCAGGGCGGCCGCGGGAGGCGCCTGCGCCACCTCGAAGAAGCCGTCCGGCAGCGCCGGCGACGGCTCCGGCACGGCCGCGACCGGCGGCGGAGCGCTGGTGGTCGCGGCCAGCGCCGGCGGTGCCACCGCGGGCGGCGCGGCCGGCGCCGGCGGCCTGCCTTGGCTGAGCCGTCGCAGCGCCACCCGGACCGGCGCGGTCAGGCGCCAGGAGCTGCTGCGCCGCACCGCCGACAGCCACGCCTCCGCCTCCTCGCGGGCGAGCACGCTCTGCGCCAGCCGGTGGCGGTGCGAGTCGAGATCCGACAGCGTCGCCTGCAGGCGCAGATGCACCTGCTGCAGCTCGTGCAGCGCCATGTGACGCTCGTGCGCGACCTGGCTGATCTCCGCGCGCAGCGCGGCCTCGCGCGCCTCCGCCTGCCGCCGTGCGTCCGCCAGCCGCTGATGCAGCCGCGCATGTTCGTGGCTGGCGCGGTCGGCCCGCTCGTCGGCGCGGGCCACCGCGTCCGCGCGGCGCGCCTCGGCCTCGGCGAGGACCCGCAGGGCGGTGTCGGCCCGCGTCTCGGCGCTCGCGAGACGCGCGGCCCAGGCGGTGTCGGGCGCACGGATGAAGTCGTCGAACACGTTCGGCGGCGCGCGGAAATGCGCCGACAGCGCGTCGGCGTGCTCGGCGGCCAGGTAGAAGCGGTTGAGGCCGTCGAACCAGACGAAGCGGTAGCCCTGCCGCAGCAGCCCGGGCTCCCAGGCCTCGTGCGTCAGCGTGTCGGTGAGCGGCGCCGTCGCCTCGACCAGGATGATCCAGGGCCGGTAGGCGATCAGGTCGGCGCCGGCGAGCACGTCGGCCTCGCTGCCCTCGACGTCGATCTTGAGGAAATGGATCTCGCCGCGCACGTGGGCGCGGCAGATCCCGGCCAGCGTGCGCATCGCCACCCGGCCGCGGCGGATCCGGTGCGGGTCCGGATGGCGGGCCGCCACCGCCGCGTCGGTCGTCGACAGGCCGCTGCCGGGGAGGGCGAAGAAATCGACCTCGCCCTCCGCACGGCCGGCGGCGAGCTGCAGGGTGACGTCGCCCGGACGCGACGCCGCGATGCGGGCGGCGTCCTCGAACCCGGGCTCGATGTTGATGCCGTGCCAGCCGCGATCGAAGAAGGCGCGGGTGACGGAGTCGATGTCGGGGTGCGAGGCGCCGACGTCGATGTAGAAGCCGTGCGGCACGTGACGCAGCGCGCGCCAGAGCAGCACGTCCTCGAAGTTCTGGGCGTAGGAGACGAACATGACGGGCGCGGCTCCAGGCGGCGTCGGTCAGACCGGATGGCTGGCCGTCAGCTGCCCGGCCTCGGTGCGCGGCCCCGAGGTGCCGGACGTCGCGAAGCCCAGGGTGCGCAGCACGCCGCGCGCGGAGTCCTCCCAGGTGACCGGCTCGAACTCGCGCCGCACCTGCTCCGCCCAGGCCTCGGTCTGTTCCGGGGTCTCGATCGCGTGGCGGATGACGTCGTGGGCCTCGCCGGCGTTCTCGGGATCGAAATAGCGCGCGAGGTGGCCGCCGGCCTCCGGCAGCGAGGTCGCGCGCGAGATGATGCAGGGGCGGCCGAACGACAGGCTCTCGGTCACCGGCAGGCCCCAGCCCTCGTACAGCGACGGGAACAGGGTGAAGCGGCAGCCGGCGTACAGGCTCTCGAGCTCGTCGTCGGTCGGGTCCTCGACCAGCAGGATCTTGCCGTCGAGGAAGTCTGCGTTGCGGAGCTGCTGCATCAGGTCGCTGACCAGCCAGCCGACCCTGCCCGCGAACACCAGGGTCGGCACCTGTTCGCGCGGCATCTCCTCGAGCAGCCGGCGCCATACCCGGAACAGCAGGATGTGGTTCTTGCGCGCCTCGATGGTGGAGACGATCAGCGCGTAGCTGCCCGGCGGCGGCAGGCGCCGCGATGCCGGACGCGGCGGCGAACCCGCGGCGAGGGTTCCCCGACCCTGGGCGTCCCGAGCTTGGGCGCCCGCGGCCTTGCGCGTCGAGGTGAAGCCGGTGCCGATCGGGATCGGCTGCGGCGGGTGGCGCAGCGCGTAGCCGCTGTCCTGCGCCAGCTGCACGATGTCGCGAGCACTCGCCCGCGAGATGGTCAGGAACGTGTCGACCAGCGGGAACACGTCGCTGGTCCACTCCCGGAAGCGCAGCGCCAGGTTGTGGTCGCACCATTCCGGGCGGCGCAGCGGGATGATGTCGTAGACCAGCAGGGCGAATCGCAGGTCGCGCTGCCGCTGCACCCGCTCGACCACCTCGGCGTAGAACGGGTGGAACCAGGGCGAGCCCAGCACCAGCAGCACGTCGCC
>CAXTNB010000465.1:0-788 GCA_964245385.1 uncultured Acetobacteraceae bacterium
GTCATGGCACCCGCGTCGTGCGCGTTCCAGATCCCGAACACGCCGCACTCCTCGTGCGGCTTGTCGTCGTCGTGATCCGGCGTCGGTTCCAGAATCATGTTCAGAAGCTTTCCCGGCCCGGGCCTGACGCTGCGTCGGGCGCCAGTTGCGGCAGATCAGGGCGCCAGCGCTCCGGCGCCTGCGTGAGGGCGTAGGACGCGCCGGCGTGCAGGTACGGCAGCCCGCGCGCCTGTCGCACCGGATCCGGCCAGTGCTCCGGCGCCACCACGATCCCCAGCACGATGAAGGCGAGCACCAGCAGCACGGCGCCGCGCAGCATGCCGAAGCCGGCGCCGAGGATGCGGTCGACCCCGCCCAGCACCGACAGCCTGACCAGCCGGCTGAGCAGGCCGGCGAGCACCGACAGGGCGATCAGGATGACCACGAACACGATCACGAAGCATACCACGTCGGCGACCTGCGCGTCGTCGATCCAGCGCTGCGCCAGCGGCAGGACGGCGCCGTAGCAGCGGCTCGCCAGCAGGGCGGCGGCGATCCAGGCGGCGAGCCCGAGCGCCTCGCGGGCGAAGCCGCGCAGGAACCCGGCGAGCGCCGAGAGCGCGATCACCGCCAGCATCACCGCATCGACCCAGTTCATCGCCCCAACCATCGCCTCGCCGGCCCGGCCGTCCGCCGCCGGGGATCCGGCGCCCGCGTCCGCGCGCTATATCGTCCGTGCGGCGCCGCGGCGCCAGCCCCCCTTCCGGTCAGCCCCGTCAGGGCAGCTTCGTGCTGTCGACGCGCCACGG
>CAXTNB010000465.1:798-1866 GCA_964245385.1 uncultured Acetobacteraceae bacterium
TGCAGCAGCGCGCTGAGCCGTTCGCGCTTGTGCAGCTCCATCCAGATCTCGTCCGGCTCGACGCCGACCGCCGCCCACAGCAGGGTCGCGGCCGCCAGCAGGGAGGCGGAATGCGCCACCAGCGCCGGCGCGTCCCGCGACGCGGCGGCGGCGATGCAGGCGAACGCATCCTCCCCGGCCTCGCGGGCGACGCCGCGCAGCGTCGCGGGCGCCCCCAGGTCGCGCGACGACGCCTCCAGCAACGCCGCCTCCCACAGGGCGGCGAACACCGCGTGCGTCGAGGCGGTCATCGCCCGGCGTGCGGCCGGTCAGACCGTGAAGTACTTGGCCTGCGGATGGAAGATCACCAGCGCGCTGGTCGACTGCTCGGGATGCAGCTGGTAGCCGTCCGAGAGCGACACGCCGACGCGGTCCGCACCCAGCAGCGACAGCAGCGGCACTTGGTCCTCCAGCCGCGGGCAGGCGGGGTAGCCGAACGAGTAGCGCGAGCCGCGGTAGCCCTGTTGCAGCAGCTTGTCCATGTCGCGGTCGTCCTCGCGGGCGAAGCCGAGCTCGGCGCGCATGCGCTTGTGCGCGTACTCGGCCATCGCCTCCGCCATCTCCACCGACAGCCCGTGCAGGTACAGGTAGTCCTGGTAGCGGTTGCCCTCGAACCACTCGCGCGCCACGTCGGACGCCCGCTGCCCGGCGGTGACCACCTGCAGCCCGACCACGTCGCGCACGTTGTCGTCGACGTCGCGGACGAAGTCGGCGATGCAGGCGCCGTCCTCGCGCGGCTGACGCGGCAGGGTGAAGCGCGCGACCTCGGTGCTGCCGTCGGGCTCGAACAGGATCAGGTCGTTGCCGTGGCCGGCCGCCTTCCAGTAGCCGTAGATCGCCTGCGGCCGCAGGATGTCGTCCTGCTTGCACAGCGCCAGCATGCGACGCATCACCGGGCGCAGCTCCTGCTTGGCCCAGCCGAGGAAGTCGTCGAGCGAGCGCCCCTGCTTGCGGAAGCCCCACTGGAATTGATAGAGGCTGCGCTCGTTCAGGAACGGCAGCACCGCCTCGGGGGTGGCGCTGATCACC
>CAXTNB010000465.1:1876-2363 GCA_964245385.1 uncultured Acetobacteraceae bacterium
GTGTTGAGGCGACGCCGCCGCGCCTGCGAGGTGACCAGGTCGACCGGCACGAAGCCGCGGCTCTCCGCCTGCTCGGGCTCGCGCTTGCGGGCGCGCGCCTTGCCGCGTCGGCGCGACTGCAGCGCCGACAGATAGTCGTCGAAGCCGCCGCTGGCGACCTTGTCCATCAGCCCCAGCCCGTCGAAGGCGTCGCGCGCGTACGCCACCCGGCCGCCGGCGTAGGCGGCGACGCAATCCTCCTCGACGTAGTTGCGGGTCAGCGCCGCACCGCCCAGCAGCACCGGGATCTGCAGGCCCTGGCGCGACATCTCCTCCAGGTTCTCGCGCATCACCACGGTGGACTTCACCAGCAGCCCCGACATGCCGATGGCGTGCGCGTTCTCGCGCCGCACCGCGGCGACCATGTCGGCGAGCGGCACCTTGATGCCGAGATTGACCACCCGGTAGCCGTTGTTGGTCAGGATGATGTCGACCAGGTTCTTGCCGA
>CAXTNB010000466.1:0-2362 GCA_964245385.1 uncultured Acetobacteraceae bacterium
CAGGTGCTGCGTCTCGGCCACCTGGCGATGCGGGCCGGCGCGGACGGGCTGGTCTGCTCGCCGCACGAGATCGCGCCGCTGCGCGACGCGCTCGGCCAGGCGCCGGTGCTGGTGGTGCCGGGGGTGCGGCCGCCGGGTGCCGCGATCGGCGACCAGAAGCGGGTGATGACGCCCGACGCGGCGCGCGACGCCGGTGCCGACTGGATCGTCGTCGGCCGGCCGATCACGCGGGCCGCCGATCCCGCCGCCGCCGCGGCGGCGATCGCCGCCACGCTGGCGCGATCCGCATGAGCGTCGAGGTCAGGAGAGTCGAGGTCAAGATCTGCGGGCTTTCGGAGGCGGCGGGATTCGACGCCGCGGTCGCGCACGGTGCGGACTGGGTCGGGTTCGTGTTCTTCGCCCGCTCGCCGCGCGCGGTGACGCCGGCGCGGGCGGCGGCGCTGGCCGCGCGCCATCCCGGCAGCGCCGGACGGATCGGGCTGTTCGTCCGTCCGCTCGACGCGGAGATCGAGGCCTGCCTCGACCGGTTGCCGCTCGACGGGCTGCAGCTCTACGACACGCCGGAGCGGGCGCGGGCGATCGGCGCCCGCTTCGGCCTGCCGGTCTGGCTCGCCTGCCCGGTCGGCGCCGCCGCCGACCTGCCGCGCGAGACCGCCGCCGACCGGCTGCTGATCGAGAGCCGGCCGCCCGCGGGGGCGGAGCGTCCCGGCGGCAACGGGCGGGCGATCGACTGGACCCTGCCGAGAGGCTGGAGCGCCCCGGTGCCCTGGCTGCTCGCCGGCGGCCTCGACGCCGACAACGTCGCCCGCGCGATCCGCCTCAGCGGCGCGGCGGCGGTGGACGTGTCGTCGGGCGTGGAGACGAGCCCGGGGGTCAAGGACCCGGCCCGCATCGCCGCCTTCATCCGCGCCGCCAAGGGTCAGGTCGCGGCGCTCCGCCGTCCCCCGCGCTCCTGATCGCGCGGCGCGGCCGCCGGCTCAGTCGGGACGGCGTCGGGGTGGGGGTGGCGTCTCCGCGCTCACGGTGCGGCGCAGCACCTCGCGGCGGATCTCCTCGGCGAGCTCGGGGTTGGCGCGCCGGATCTGGCCGACGCGCAGCGCCGCGGCGGTGCCGGGCGCCGGATTGCTCTCCCAGTTCTCCAGGAACCACAGGTCGGCGCTGAGCAGTTCCGACGCCGAGTGGCTGTCGCCGAAGCTGGCCAGGGCGCGCCGCGCCGCCGACGTCCGGGGGGTGTGGTGCTTCATGCCGTCGATCCCGCTCCGGTGCAGGGTTGACCCTGTCTATGTTGGTGCGCCGGCCTCTCTGGTCCGGGATGCAAGACATAAAGCACCGGCGACGGACCGCAAGCGCCGGTTTGGCGATGACGCCGAGTTTTCCTGAACTGGATCGTGCAGTCCTGGCCAGGTATTTTCTTGATCGAAACGGTTGCGGCGCCCGCCGAATTCGGGCAGCGGAACCGTTACGACAACGTCGCCGGCCGGCCTGCTCGTCCTGGCCGTCGGGAAACACTATATGCTCGCGGGCAGGCAGCGAGTGGAGGAGCACGCATGGACGCCATGGTGATCCCGGTTCCGCCCGACGGGGCGCGGGACGGCGTCGGCGCATCGCGCGCGAGGCAGGTGGATCTCGCCATCACCGGGATGAGCTGCGCGTCCTGCGCCGGCCGGGTCGAGCGCGCCCTGTCGCGCAGCGACGGCGTGCTCTCGGTGTCGGTCAACCTCGCCACCGAGCAGGCGCGGGTCTCGCTCGGCACCGATCGCGGCGAGGACGATGCGGCGCTGGCGGCGCGGCTGGAGGCGGCGGTGGCAGAGGCCGGCTACGGCGCCACCGTGCTCCGCCACGACGCGTCCGCACGGCCCGACGCCGAGGCGGATCGTCGCGAGCGGCTGCACCTGATCCTGGCCTGCCTGCTCTCGGCGCCCTTGCTGCTGTCGATGCTGCTGCATCCGCTGTTCGGCCTGCTGCACCAGGACGGGCTGGCGGCACGCGCGATGCTGCCGGGCTGGCTGCAGTTCCTGCTGGCGACGCCGGTGCAGTTCTGGCTCGGCGGCCGCTTCTACCGCGCCGGTGCCGCGGCGCTGCGCGCCGGCACCGGCAACATGGACCTGCTGGTGGCGCTCGGCTCGTCCGCCGCCTGGGGTCTCAGCACCGTGCAGCTGCTGCGCGGCGCCTCGATGCTGTATTTCGAGAGCTCCGCCCTGATCATCACCTTCATCCTGTTCGGCAAGTGGCTCGAGCACGGCGCGCGCCGGCGTGCGGCCGATTCCGTGCGCGAGCTGGCGGCGCTCCGTCCGGACAGCGTGATCCGGCTGGAGTCCGGCGCCGAGTGCCAGGTGCCGCTGGCCGAGCTCCGCGCCGGCGA
>CAXTNB010000467.1:0-2362 GCA_964245385.1 uncultured Acetobacteraceae bacterium
GCGACACGCTGAGCGAGCACGAGGCGCTGAACTTCACCGGCGTGCCGCACTTCGCCCCCGAGATCCTGCGCCGGGTGCGGCTGGACGACGCGATGAAGGCGAAGAAGCTGCGCCAGGCGCTGACCGAGCTGGCCGAGGAGGGGGTGGTGCAGCTGTTCCGGCCGCAGGACGGCGCGCCGCCGATCGTCGGCGTGGTCGGCACGCTGCAGCTCGACGTGCTGCAGGCGCGCCTGCGCGGCGAGTACGGCGTCGCGATCGGCTTCGAGTCCACGCCGTTCGTGCTGGCGCGCTGGGTGGACGGCGATCGGGCCGTGCTGGAGGCGTTCGTGGCCGCCAACCGGAGTGCCATGGCCGACGACGTCGACGGCGATCCGGTGTTCCTCGCCAGCTCCCCCTTCATGATGCGCCGCACCGCCGAGCAGAACGCGGCGCTCGCCTTCCACGACATCAAGCAGATCGGACAGCAGGGCGGCTGACCCCGCCCACGCGATCGGACCGCTTGCGCAAGGGGTTGGGTCAGGCTCTCTTCATGTCGCGACGACGCGACAGGCTCCGCGATGGGCGTGATCCTGAATACGAACTATCGCGTCCGTCAGGACGGCGGCGACCGGGTGGGCTGGCCGGTGCCGTCGCCGGACCAGCCGCTCTGGGCCTACGAGCGGATCGCGCGCAACGCCGCGGCGTATCGTCGGGCCGGATTCACCGCGGTGCTGCTGCCGCCCTTCACCAAGGGTGCGGCGGGTGCCGCGTCCGGCGGCTACGACAAGTTCGACGACTTCGACATCGGCGGCAAGGACCAGTGCTTCAGCGTGCCGACCGCCTTCGGCACCGCCGAGATGCTGCGGCAGTGCGTGGCCTCGATCCACGCCCACCAGATGCAGGCCTACGGCGACATGGTGCTGCACCAGTACGGCGGCGGCACCGCCGCGGGCGTCTACGCGCCGGCCGGATCGCGCGCCCGGCCGCTTCCCCAAGCACGCCGGCTGCTTCGTCGGCGCGCCGCCGCGTCGCGGCCGATCCGGTGCCCGACGCGCGCGGCAACTTCGCGTTCGGCGAC
The DNA here is from genome assembly GCA_964245385.1 of uncultured Acetobacteraceae bacterium. GTDB lineage: Bacteria > Pseudomonadota > Alphaproteobacteria > Acetobacterales > Acetobacteraceae > Lichenicoccus. The sequence continues at coordinate 1,058 of CAXTNB010000467.1, forward strand.
ATGGCCGCTTAAGTCCAACGGCGAGCCCGGCGGCTACATGCGCGACGGCGCGATCGCGGCGGCAGGATGGCTGACGCGGACGACCGGCGTCGATGGCTGGCGCATCGACGACGTCAAGGGCACCAACGCGGCACTGGTGCACGACCTGCTGCAGTCCGACGCGCTGCGCGAGCTGTGGGCGTTCGGCGAGTATGGGCATGTCGCTGATCATCCCCGGCCAGGTCATGGAAGATGGCCAGAGGCACGACCTGCTGATCCAGGCGACGATGGCCAACGACGTGTTCTGCTTCGACGCGACGAGCCTGGTGCTGCTGTGGCCTGGTGCTGCTGTGGCAGCAGCGCCTCGGCGAGCCGATCCCCGGCACGCGCGCGATGGACATGTACCTGATCAACGACCACTGGGGCATCCTCAGCCCGCCGGTGATCAACCCGCGGACCGGCACCGTCCACGTCGTCGCGATGACCGCGCGTGGCGGCGAACGGTCGTGTCTACCTGCCCACCTACGGCGGCACGGTCGACGTCTACGCGCTGGCGCCGTGATCGCGCGGCCGGCGTGGAACGGTGCGCCGCCTGACCCGTTCTGCCGTCGACGCTCGAAGAACCCAGGAGTTGGACCATGGCCGGCATCTCAGGTCGCAGGATCGCTGTTCTCGCCACCGACGGCGTCGAGGAGGTCGAGCTGACCGAGCCGGTGCGGGCACTCCGGGAGGCGGGCGCCAGCGTCAGCATCGTGTCGCTGGAGCCCGGGCAGTTCCAGGCGATGCAGCAGGACGTGCATCCTGCGGGCAAGATCGACGTCGACCTGACGGTCGCCGAGGCGGCGGCGGATCAGTTCGACGGGCTGCTGCTGCCCGGCGGCACCACCAATCCCGACAAGCTGCGCATGGACGAGCGCGCGGTCGGCTTCGTCCGCGGGTTCGTGGCGGCTGACAAGCCGATCGCGGCGATCTGCCACGGCCCCTGGACGCTGATCAACGCCGGCGGCGCGCGCGGCCGCAGGATGACCTCCTGGCCGTCGCTGCAGGTCGACCTGCAGAACGCCGGCGCCACCTGGGTGGACGAGACCTGCGTGCGCGACGGCACGCTGGTGACCTCGCGCAATCCTCACGACCTGCCGGCCTTCTGCGAGGCCATCGTCGCGTTGTTCAGCTGAGACTGCCGATCAGCGCCGCCCCGGCCAGCGCCACCGCGGCGCCGAGCGCCGGGCCGCCGAGCGGATCGTGACGGCACAGGGTGGCGACGCCGCCGAGCCAGATCGCGAGCACGGCGAGACTGGCTGAGCTCACCCATCGCCTCCCAGGATC
>CAXTNB010000468.1:0-2356 GCA_964245385.1 uncultured Acetobacteraceae bacterium
GCCGCGGCCGCTCTCGCCCGCGGCCGCCTGATGCACGCCCTGCTGCAGCACCTGCCCGGGTTGCCCGCCGGCGAGCGCGCCGGCGCGGCGCGCGCCTTCGCCTCCCGCCCGTCGCACGGGCTCGATCCGCGGCAGGCGGCACGGCTCGCCGACCAGGCGCTGTCGGTGCTCGACGCGCCTGAGCTGGCCGGGCTGTTCGGCCCCGAAGGACGCGCCGAGCAGCCGCTATCCGGGGTCGTCGACGGGCTGGTGGTGAACGCGCAGGTCGACCGGCTGCTGGTCGGCCCGACGCGGGTGGTGCTGTGCGACTTCAAGACCGGCCGCACGGCGCCCGCGAGCGCGGCCGAGGTGCCGGTGCTGTACCTGCGGCAGATGGCGGCCTATCGCGCCCTGCTGGGCGCGCTGTACCCGTCGCGCGAGATACGGTGCGTCCTGGTCTGGACCGAGGGCCCCTCGGTGATGACCTTGCCCGAGGCGCTGCTCGAGATGCACCGGCCGGGGGTGAGGCCCGCGCCGGACGAGGGGCCGCCCGCTTGACCGGATATCGGTTCTGCCCAATCTGCTCACCAGGAGATCGGCGTGATCGAGCGGATCAGGCCCAGCAGAGGTGATGAGATGAGCGAGAACACGGTCGCCGTGACGGACGACAGCTTCGACTCCGACGTGCTGAAGGCGAAGGGCGCGGTGCTGGTCGATTTCTGGGCCGAGTGGTGCGGCCCGTGCAAGATGATCGCCCCGGCCCTCGAGGAGATCGGCGCCGAGTTCAAGGGCCAGGTCACGGTCGCCAAGGTCAACATCGACGAGAACCCGCTCACTCCGAACACCTACGCGGTGCGCGGCATCCCGACCATGATCCTGTTCAAGGACGGCAAGCCGGCCGCGACCAAGGTCGGCGCGCTGCCCAAGAGCCAGCTCAAGCAGTGGGTGCGCGAGAGCATCGCCTGAAGCGGCGCGGCGGCCGGGGCGGCACGGCCTCCCGTCCCGTCGCACTGGTCATCGTCCCGGCGAGCGGCTAGCGTCCCATCCGCGGAGAGGGAGGCTCGCGATGCCCAGGATCACCGTCAGCGACGGCGCCGAGATCTTCTACAAGGACTGGGGGTCCGGTCCTCCGGTCATCCTGTCGCACGGCTGGCCGCTCAGCGCCGACGCGTGGGACGCCCAGATGGTGTTCCTCGGCGAGCGCGGCTACCGCGTGGTGGCGCATGACCGGCGCAGCCACGGCCGCTCCTCGCAGACCTGGGACGGCAACCACATGGACCGCTACGCCGACGACCTGTCGGCGGTGATCGAGGCGCTCGACCTGAAGGGCGCGGTGCTGGTCGGCCACTCCACCGGCGGCGGCGAGGTGGCGCACTATGTCGGCCGCCACGGCACCGGGCGGCTGGCGAAGGTGGTGCTGCTCGGCGCGGTGCCGCCGCTGATGCTCAGGACCGAGGCCAACCCGGTCGGGCTGCCGATCGAGGTGTTCGACGGCATACGCAAGGGCACCTTCGACGACCGCTCGCAGTTCTTCCGCGAGCTCGCGCTGCCGTTCTACGGCTACAACCGTCCCGGCGCGACGCTGTCGGAGGGGGTGCGCGACTCGTTCTGGCTGCAGGGCATGATGGGCGGCATCAAGGGCCAGCTGGACTGCATCCGCGAGTTCTCGGAGGTCGACTACACCGAGGACCTGAAGCGGATCGACGTGCCGACGCTGATCGCGCACGGCGACGACGACCAGATCGTCCCGATCGTCGCCTCCGCCCTGCTGTCCTCCAAGCTGGTCCCAGGGGCGCAGCTGAAGATCTATCCCGGCGCGCCGCATGGACTGGCGCAGACGCACCAGGACGCGTTCAACGCCGACCTGCTGGCCTTCATCCAGGGCTGAGCCGGGCAGTTCACCCGCCCGAGTGGGCGGCCTCCTGCTCCTGCCAGGTGGTGAGCCGCACCGACCCGCGCGACAGCGCCGCTCGAAGCGCCGGGTGGCGCAGCGCTCGCAGCTCGCCCTCGTGGGCGTAGTACGGCATCAGCCGGCGCAGCGCCGGGCTTCGCGCCGTCGCCGGATGGAAGTAGATCTCGCTGAGCCCGTCCGGCAGGCAGCCGGCGAGACGCGTCACCCGCTCGGCATCCATGGCGCCGCTCCAGGCGAGCCCGAAGCACCAGTCGTTGGTCGTGAGCCCGGCGCGGCGTGCCTGCGCGCGCAGCAGGCGGGTCCAGAGCCGGAGCATCGCCGCACCCCTGGTGTCGACGGTGCCGTCGCTCTCGCGCAGCGGTCCCGGCGGCTCGTGGGGGATGCGCAGCGAACGCAGGCCGTGCCGCAGCCCCGCGCCTATCAGCATCCGGCCCACCGTCGGGTGCAGGTGCATGTGCTTGTGGG
>CAXTNB010000469.1:0-2349 GCA_964245385.1 uncultured Acetobacteraceae bacterium
CGGGTCGCGACCAGCGCGTCGGCGACGATCCGGCGCCACAGTACCTGCGGCGCGGTGCCGGCGGCGAGCTCGCCCCAGGCGCTGCGGAACAGGCGCTCGGCCACGCTGTCGGGGGTGGACTGGTCGCGCATCCGCTTCAGCTCGCCCAGATCGCGCGCCAGCGACCGCAGCCGGTCGAGGTCTCGCGGAGGGAGTGGCTGCCCGGATGCCGCCCGCGGGTCGGACGTCAGCAGGGCCGGTGCGGGCCGGCGTGCGACCGCAGGCTGGGCGCGCGGCCGATGCGTGGGAACCGTGCGCCCGGATGGGAAAAATCCCTCGGCGCGGTGAAGGCAGCCGCCATGTCGAAGCCGATCTCGGTAATGAGATGCAAACAACCCGACTCGCGATCGGCCGTTGCCGCCGAAAGCCTTCCGTCACAAACTTGTGCGCTTTGTTACCGTCGGGTGGCGGATCGTCGGCGGCTCGCGCGACATCCGCCGACGTGCCGGCCGCGCGCGCCGCGGCGGTTTGTCGCCGACCGCGCTTCTGGTAGACGATGGCCCCGATGTTGACGGAATTCCTGTCCTGGTGGACCCGGCAGATGCTCGATCTGCTTCCCGGCCGCGTCGCGCGCCGCGATCCGGCGACCGCCAACGCGATCCTGGCGACGCCGGATCCGGGCGAGGCGGAACCGGGGGCGGTCCTGCTGTCGCTGCGCCTGGGCGGCCAGGAGCGGGTCGCCGGCCGCCAGGCGCCGGGCCAGTCCATCCTGCCGCAGCTGCTTCGCGAGCATCCCGGCCTGCCGCTGCTGCTGCGGCTGCCGCCGGACCGCCTGCTGAGCCGCGACGTCTCGCTGCCGCTGGCCGCCGAGGCCGGGTACGAGCGGGTGCTGCAGTACGAGATGGACCGGCTGACCCCGTTCAGCGCCGACGACGTGTTCTGGTCGGCCCGCCCGCTGCGCCGCAACCGCGAGTCCGGGCGGATCGAGCTGCGCCTGTCGCTGGTGCCGCGCGCCTGGCTCGCCGCCTCGCTCGAGACGCTGCAGCAGGCGGGCGGCAGGCCGTCGGCGATCGAGGTGCGCGGCCTCGGCCGTGAGCCGACCCGCCGCATCGCGCTGGCGCACACGATGAGCCGCGGGCGGATCGCGCAGCGCCGGCTGCTCGGCCTCGCCGCGGGCGGCTGCGCCGCGCTGGCGTTGCTGGCGGTCGCGCTGCCGTTCGCGCGGCAGGGCAGGGCGGAGGCGGTCGTCGCGCGGCGGATCGCAGCCCTGCAGCCGCCGGTGCGGCAGGTCGCGGCGCTGCGGGAGCGGAGCCGCGCCGGCAGCGCGGGCAGCGACGCCATCGCCGCGGCGCGCGCCCACCTCGGCGATCCGCTCGCCCTGCTGGCGTCGCTGACCCGGGTGCTGCCCGACGACACTTGGCTGACCGACCTCACGCTGCGCGACGGCGTGATCACCCTGAGCGGGCAATCCTCCGGCGCGGTGCGGCTGATCCCCCGCCTCAGCGCCGACGCCGCCTTGGTCGCACCCGCCTTCTCCGCACCGGTGACCCGCATCGAGTCGAACAACTCCGACCTGTTCTCGATCCGCGCCGGCGTCGCACCTTGACCCGCGGCCGTACCCGGTGATGGCCGCCCTCGACCTTCCGGAAGGCCGACAGGGCCGCGTGCTGGCGCTGCTGGTCACGCTGCTGGCGCTGGCGCTGCTCTGGCTGGCGCTGCTGCAGCCGCTGATCGACTGGTACGGCGAGCGCGGCGAGGCGCTGCAGCAGCGCCGGGCGCTGGCGCCGCCCATGGCGCTGCTGGTGCGTCGCCTGCCGGCGCTGCGCGCCCAGGCGCAGGCCACCGCCCTGGCCGGGCAGCCCGGCGCCGGCATCCTGCTCGACGGCAGCGACGCGGTGGCCAGCGCCGCGATCCAGGAGAAGGTGTCGGCGATGGCGGCGGCCGCCGGGCTGAGCCTGTCCTCGACCGAGACGCTGCCCGCGGTGCGGGCCGGCGCCTACCGGCGCGTGGCGGTGCGGGTCTCGCTGGAGGCGGCGTTCCCGCTGGTGGTGCGGCTGCTGCGCTCGATCGAGACGGCGCGGCCGAGCCTGCTGGTCGACGACCTGCAGGTGCACGGCACCCGGCTGCTCGGGCAGTCCGAGACGGCGCCGCTGAACGTCGCCTTCACCGTGCTCGGCTTCCGCCGTCCGGACGCCGCCGCACCGGTGCCGGCGCCGCCGGCCACCGATGCGGCCACCGATGCCGCCGACGAGTAGCACCCGGTGAACCGCGCGCCCTTCCTGGCCGCGGCGGCGATCGCCACCGAGCTGGGGCTGACCATCCTGATCGAGCTGGCCCGGTTCGGCGCCTCGCCGGGCGGCGCACCGGTGC
>CAXTNB010000470.1:0-2346 GCA_964245385.1 uncultured Acetobacteraceae bacterium
TCTGTGGACGCTCCGGTCCTCGGCAGCGGAGAGAGTCGCGCGGTCACACTGCGTCTCAGGGCGCGCGGCGGGCCAGGGTAGCGAACCCCGCCCCCACCCGCCCGGCCCCGGCCCCGCCCCGCGCCCCCCCGCGGTTACCTGCGGCCGCGGGGGGGCCCCGACGCGGCCCTGCCGGGGCGCCGCGAGTGCGGTGGGATGGAACTGGATGAACTCCAGGTCGCCGAGCGCCGCACCGGCGCGCGCGGCGATCGCCGCACCGGCGCCGGTGGAGCCGAGCGGGTTGGTGGTGTCGAGGAACAGGCCGCCGAGACCGCCGGTGGCGATCACCACCTGGCCGCTGCGCAGGCGCCGGATGCGGTCGCGGTGGCGGATCTCGGCCCCGCGCACCGCGCCGTCCTCGACCAGCAGCCGCACCAGCGAGGCGCCCTCCAGCACGGTGACCGAGGGCGTGCGGCGCACCGCGGCGGCGAGCGCACGCATGATCTCGCGCCCGGTGCCGTCGCCGTCGGCGTGCACGATGCGCCGGCGGGAATGCGCGGCCTCCAGCCCGAGCGACAGCGCCCCGTGCTCGCCGCGGTCGAAGCGCACGCCGAGGCCGGCGAGGCGCTCGATCGCCTCCGGGCCGGCCTCGATGATGCCGCGCACCGCGTCCGCGTCGCACAGCCCGTCGCCGGCGGCGAGCGTGTCGGCCACCTGCAGCGCCAGCGCGGCGTCTTGCCCGATGGCGGCGGCGATGCCGCCCTGCGCCCAGGCGCTGGAGGCCTCGGTCGCCAGCGGTGCGGCGCTGAGCAGCACGCAGGGACGCGGCGACAGCCGCAACGCCACGATCAGGCCGGCGAGGCCGCTGCCGGCGATGATCGGCCGGCCGGCGGGGAGGAAGGCGGTCATATCGCCAGCATCCGCTCGACCGCCTGGCGCGCGCGCACCGCCAGGTGCGGCTCGATGAACACCTCGTGGGTCAGGCTCTCCAGGCTGCCGCGCAGGTTGGCGAGCGTGATCCGCTTCATGTGCGGGCACAGGTTGCAGGGACGCACGAAGTCGACGTCGGGGTGCTGCACCGCGAGGTTGTCGCTCATCGAGCACTCGGTGATCAGCACCACTTGGCTGGCGCGCCCGCTGGCGACGTAGTCCGACATGCCGGCGGTGGAGCCGGCATAGTCGGCTTCCGCCACCACCTCGGGCGGGCACTCCGGATGCGCCAGCACGACGATGCCGGGATGGTCGGCGCGCAGCCGGCGTATCTCGCCGGGGGTGAAGCGCTCATGCACCTCGCAGTGGCCGGCCCAGGTGATCATCTCGATCCCGGTCTCGCGGGCGATGTTCTGCGCCAGGAACTCGTCGGGGATCATGATCACGCGGCTGGTGCCCCACTCGCGGCTGATCGCCTCGACCACGCGCCGCGCGTTGCCCGAGGTGCAGCAGACGTCGCTCTCCGCCTTCACCGCCGCCGAGGTGTTGACGTAGGTGACCACCGGCACGCCCGGATGGCGCTGCCGCAGCAGGCGCACGTCGGCGGCGGTGATCGATTCCGCCAGCGAGCAGCCGGCGCGCAGGTCGGGGATCAGCACCCGCTTGGTCGGGTTGAGCAGCTTGGCGGTCTCGGCCATGAAGTGCACGCCGGCCATGACGATCACGTCGGCGTCCAGGTTCTGCGCCTCGCGCGCCAGCGCCAGGCTGTCGCCGACGATGTCGGCGACGCAGTGGAAGATCTCCGGGGTCTGGTAGTTGTGCGCCAGCACCACGGCGCGGCGCTCGCGCTTCAGGCGCAGGATCGCCTCGACATCGTCCTCGAACAGGCGCCACTCCATCGGCGGCACGACGCGTCGGACACGTGCGTAGAGGGCATCGGTGCGGGTCGGCAGTTCCTGCAACATCTTGCATCCTTGATGCTCAAACTGAGCATAAAGCGGGCCAGAAAAGAACGCCGAGGCGGCGTCCTCTCTTATACTAGCGTTGAGCATAAGCACATCAAGGGGGACCGCGTCTCATCGCGCGAAAATCGCGCCGCGTATCCGCGGGCGGGATCAGGAGAGCCGGGTCATCGGCAGCTTGCTGCCAGCCACGTGCCGTGCCTGCAGCACCTCGCTGCGGAAGCGGAACAGCTTCGCCGGCCGGCCGACGGCGCGGTCCGCCAGCGCGCCGGTCTCCTCCACCAGATGCTGCTGCTCGATCAGCCGGCGGAAATTCTGCTTGTGCAGCCGGCGTCCGGCGAGCGCCTCGAAGGCGAGCTGCAGCTGCAGCAGGGTGAAGCTCGCCGGCATCAGCTCGAACACCACCGGCCGATACTTGATGCGCGCCCGCATCCGGGCGATGCCGGTGGCGAGGATGCGCCGGTGGTCGCGCGAC
>CAXTNB010000471.1:0-2343 GCA_964245385.1 uncultured Acetobacteraceae bacterium
AAGGGCTCTGCCCTTGACCCGCTGGGGCCGGCGACCCCAGACCCCTTCGGCCTCGGCTTGCTCCGGCTAGCCCTCGTGCTCGTCGCCGTCCGGCTCGACCTCGATGTCGCTGCCGATCGTGTCGGCATCGTCGTCCAGGTCGGCGGTGTCCTCGATGACGTCGTCGTCCTCGGCCTCGTCGTCGGCGGCCTCGACCTCGGTATCCCCGTCCTCGAGCTCGGGCGCCGCCTTCTTCGGGCGGCGGTCCTCCGGCAGGCTCGCCGGCAGGCGGCGCGGACGCGGCTGCTCGATCGGCTGCTCGGTGCTGCACTTCGGACAGACGGCCGGAACCTTGGTCAGATCGTAGAAACGCGTGCTGCAGGAGACGCATACGCGCTTGGTGCCGAGTTCTGGCTTGGCCATCAGAGACCTTGTATTGGTGGGATGCAGCGCAGGGCGCGCCCCATGCCACCTCGCTGCCGTGCTGTCAAACCTGTGCCTCGCTCGTCCGCTGGCCGAGAACGGAGCTGCCGCGCTGCTGATACAGGCCTGCCTGAACGGTGCCAGACCGCGCTCCTACCACCCCGCCCTGCCGCTCGGTGCGGAGGACATCGTGCGCGACGCGAGGGCCTGCGTCGCCGCCGGCGCCGAGGCGCTGCACCTGCACCCGCGCGACCGGGAGGGTCGGGAGAGCCTGTCGGCCGACGCCCTCGACGCCGTGCTGTCCGGGCTGCGCCGGGCGCTGCCGCGGGTGCCGGTCGGCGTCAGCACCGGCGAGTGGATCGAGGACGATCCGGCGCGCACCGTGGAGGCGATCGCTGGATGGCGGCTGCTGCCGGACTTCGCGTCGGTGAACTTCTCCGAGCCCGCGGCGCCCGCGATCTTCCAGGCGCTGCGCCGGCGCGGCGTCGGCATCGAGGCCGGGCTGGCCGACGAGACCGACGCCGAGCGCCTGCTGTCCCTCAACCTGGCGCCGCAGGCGCTGCGCATCCTGGTGGAGATCGACCAGCTCGACCTGGCGGAGGCCGAGACGACCGCGTCGGCGGTGCTGATCCTGACCAGCCGGCTCCGTCGGCCGCGCCTGCTGCACGGGTTCGACGCCTCGGTCTGGCCGCTGGCGCGCCGCGCGATCGCGTCGCGCCTGTCGCTGCGCATCGGCCTCGAGGACGGCAACCTGATGCCGGACGGCCGCGTCGCGCGCGACAACGCGGAGATGGTCGCCGCGGCACGCGCGCTGCTGTCGGCGCGAGCCGCCGAGTCGTGTTGACACCGCGGTCGCGGCACCGCAATGCAGCGTCCCATGCAGACCGACCGCCGCGCCGCTTCCCGGCTGATCGTCGCCGTCGACGGGCCGGCCGCCGCCGGCAAGGGGACGCTGGCCCGCGGGCTGGCCTCCGCCCTCGACCTGCCCTACCTCGATACCGGCCTGCTGTACCGCGCGGTCGGCCGGCGCATGCTCGATGACGGGCTCGATCCCGCCGGCGACGCCGAGGCCGCCGCCCGCGCCCTGCGGCCGGACGACCTGGAACGCACCGACCTGCGCACGCCGGCGGTGGATCTCGCCGCGAGCCAGGTCGCCGGGCAGGCGCCGGTGCGCGCGGCACTGCTCGACTTCCAGCGCCAGTTCGGCGCCGCGCACGGCGCGGTGCTCGACGGCCGCGACATCGGCACCGTCATCTTCCCCGACGCCCAGGTGAAGCTGTTCCTCTCCGCGTCGATCCCGCGCCGGGCGGAGCGGCGCTGGCGGCAGTTCGGCGCCGATCCGGCGGCGAGCCTGTCGCGGATCGGCGAGGAGCTGGCCGTGCGCGCGGCGTCGGCGCTGCGTCCGGCGCCGGACGCGGTGCTGATCGACACCGACCGGCTGGACGCCCACGAGGTGCTCGCCGAGGCGCTGCGCATCGTCCGCGCGAGCGGGATCACCCGCGGCCGGGAAGGCGTTAAATCTTGACAAGATCGTGCGTCGGGTGTTCCTCGCGCGCGAACAGGCCTCGCAGGCTCCGGGCAGGTGCCCGGTCCGGCCGCGAGCGCAAGCCGCGCTGCCGCAGCCACATCCGGGGCAGGGCGCAGGACCGTCCGCCGGACCTCACGATCCGGCGCCGACACAGGAACATAGCGACCACATGGCATCAGCCGCCCTAGCACGTACCGCCGACGATCATTTCGCTGGCGAAGACTTCGCGACCCTGCTCGACGAGACCCTCGGCCGGGATACCGGCTTCGACGGCTCCGTCGTCACCGGCCGCGTGGTACGACTGACCGACGAGTTCGCCATCGTCGATGTCGGCCTCAAGAGCGAGGGCCGCGTCGCGCTCAAGGAGTTCGGCATCCCCGGGGCGCCGCTGGAGGTGAAGCCCGGCGACGTTA
>CAXTNB010000472.1:0-2320 GCA_964245385.1 uncultured Acetobacteraceae bacterium
CGGCCGTCCCGGCTTCGCCCCGATGGACCAGCAGTCGCTGGCCCGCTACGGCTTCTTCAGGAGGCTGGGGGTGTTCGGCATCGACCGGCACAGCGTCGCCGGCGCCCGCCGCTTCCTGGAGGTCGCGCGCGACGTGCTCGAGCATTGCCAGGGTCCCGGCGGCCGGGCGATGATCTGGGTGACGGCGGAGGGCGACTTCACCGATCCGCGGCAGCGGCCGCTGGCGCTGCGGTCGGGCATCGCGCACCTCGCGCGCGCGGTGCCGGACGCGCTGCTGCTGCCGCTCGCGATCGAGTACGTGTTCTGGAACGAGAGCCGTCCCGAGCTGCTGATCCGCTTCGGCACGCCGATCGAGGCCGCCGCGTCGCTGCGTCCGGCGGAGTGGACGCGGCGGCTGCAGGACGCGCTCGGCCGCGAGATGGACACGCTGGCCGCGGACTCGATGAGCCGCGACGTCGCCCGCTTCCGGTCGATCCTGCGCGGCAGCGCCGGCAGCGACCTCGTCTACGACCTGTATCGCAGGGGCCGCGCGCTGCTCTCCGGCCGCCGCTTCTCGGCGGCGCACGAGGAGGAGGCGTGAGCGCGCTCACCGCGCTCGCCTGGCTGTCGCTGGCGCTGGCGCTGCTGCCGATGCTGATCGCGCTGAGCAACTTCGCGCTGCTGCGCGCCCCGCCGCCGGCGGCGACGACCCCGGCGATCTCGGTGCTGATCCCGGCGCGCAACGAGGCGCTGCATATCGGGCCGGCGGTCGCGGCGGTGCTGGCCAGCCGCGCCTGCGAGCTCGAGCTGCTGGTGCTGGACGACCACTCCACCGACGCGACCCCCTCGATCCTCGCCGCGGTGGGCGACCCGAGGCTGCGCGTGATCAGCGGGCCGAGCCTGCCGCCCGGCTGGTCCGGCAAGCAGCATGCCTGCGCCAGCCTGGCACGCGAGGCGCGCCATCCGCTGATGGTGTTCGTCGACGCCGACGTGGTGCTGGCACCCGACGCGCTGTCGCGCATGGCCTCGATGATGCAGGCGCAGCCGGAGCTCGGACTCGCCAGCGGGTTCCCCCGCCAGATCACGCGCAGCTGGTCGGAGTGGCTGCTGCTGCCGCTGATCCACCTGCTGCTGCTCGGCTACCGCCCGCAGATCCTGGACCGCGATCCGCGCATCGCCGGCTTCGCCGCCGGCTGCGGCCAGCTCTTCATCGTCCGCCGCGACGCCTACCGGCGCACCGGCGGCCACGCCATCATCCGCGCCTCGATGCATGACGGGCTGAAACTGCCGCGCGCGTTCCGCGCCGCCGGCTTCGCCACCGGGCTGTTCGACGCCACCCACTTCGCGCGCTGCCGCATGTACACCCGCTTCGGCGAGGTGTGGGAGGGGCTGAGCAAGAACGCGACCGAGGGGATGGCGACCCGGCGGGCGCTGCCGCTGTGGACCCTGCTGCTCGGCGGCGGCCACGTGCTGCCGTTCCCGCTCGCCCTGCTCGCGCCGGGTCCGGTCAGCTTCGCGGCCTGCGCGCTGAGCCTCGGCCTGCGCGTCATGCTCGGGGTGCGGTTCAGGCAGGATCCGCGCGGCGTGCTGCTCAGCCCGCTCGGCGTCGCCCTGATGCTGGTGCTGCAGTGGAACGCGCTGTTCCGCGCCGCACGCGGCCGGCCAGCGACCTGGCGCGGCCGTGCCTACCCGATGCAGTGAGACGATGACGAGGCGGCTGCTGCTGGCAGCACTGCTCGCCGGCTGGCCCGCGCTCGGCGCGTCGGCGGCGACGCTGCGGGTCACCGTGCGCGGCGTCCGCAGCGACCGCGGCACCCTGCGCATCGGCGTGTGCCGGCAGCGAGAGTTCCTGTCGCAGTCCTGCGCCTACCATGCCGTGGTCCCGGCCCGGCGCGGCGAGATCAGCGCGCAGATCGTCGGGATCCCGCCGGGCCGCTACGGCGTTGCAGTCTATCAGGACCGGGACGGCTCGGGACAGCTGAAGCGGAACTTCATCGGCATGCCGCAGGAGGATCTGGGCTTCTCCAGGGACCCGAGCCTCTCCTTCGGTCCGCCTTCCTTCTCCAGCAGCGCGATCACGGTCGGCCGCGACGACCTGCCGATCGTGGTGACGCTGCGTCATTTCGGACCCTGAACAAAGCGAGGCACACCATGCGACATCCACTGCGCGCCATCCTGATCCTCGGCGCGATCATGGCCGCGCTGCCGGCGATCTCGAGCGCGCAGCCGATCCCGCCCGGCTATCGCGGACCGCCGCCGCCACCGCCGCGGCACCACCATCACCGGCATCATCCCTATCACCGGCCGGTGCGCCCGTACTGAGGCGCGGCGAGCGAGGGTG
>CAXTNB010000473.1:0-2318 GCA_964245385.1 uncultured Acetobacteraceae bacterium
TGGCCACCTTGCGCAGCGCCGAGTTCGGCTTCTTCGGCGTGGTGGTGTAGACGCGGGTGCACACGCCGCGCTTCTGCGGGCAGCCCTGCAGGGCCGGCACCTTGTTGCGCTTGGCGGCGGGCTCGCGACCCTTGGCGATGAGCTGGTTGATGGTGGGCATACGCCTCTGTCCCGATCCTCTCTGTGCCGGCCCTCCCCGCACTCCGTCCCCGCGATCGCCGCCGGATCACAGCAAAAGACCGCACTCGGAGGGATGGCCCTTCCGCGCGGTGGTCCTGGTCACGTCCGGCCTGGGTTCCCCGGTGCCGGGGAGCGGCGCCGCACGCTTCGGTGCTGCATTCGACGGCTGTCGCGGACCTGAAGTCGAGGTCAGCCGAGGGCGCGGAACCTACGAAGCCGGCCGACCCGAGTCAAGCGCCAGCCGGCGCCCGGCACTTCACTTTGCAACTCTCGCTGCAACTCCCGTTCCAGGACGAAGACGCCGCCGGGCACTCAGATCAGCCCGAGGAAATCCGCCGCCGCCTCCGCCGGCACCAGGGCGTGGTTCCAGGCATCGTCGTGGACCTGCACCTGCGCCTCCTGCCGCAGCAGCGCGTCGCGGCGGATCGGCACGTCGACGTAGCCCTCCTCGGCCAGGAAGCGGGTCAGCGTCGCGGTGTCGGCGCGCGGCAGCACCTCGACGAACAGCAGCGGACGCGAGCGCGCGATGGTCCGCCGCGCGCCTTGCAGCACCGCCGTGTCGTGCCCCTCGACGTCCACCTTGATCAGGGTGACGCGGTCGCGTCCGCGACGATGGCCGGCCAGGAACCCGTCCAGCGTGGCGGTGCGGATCGCCTGCGCCTCGCTGTGCACCGACTTGAACGAGGCCTCCAGCGAGCTGCTGGTCTCCATCAGCCCGTGCTCCTGGGTCGGCACGTACAGCGTGGCCGAGCCCTGCTGCCGGCTCAGCGCCAGCGGCACCGCCTCGATGCGCCGGCCATACGGGTTGGCGTCGAGGTTGCGCGCCAGCACCTCGAACACCGGCCGGTATGGCTCGAAGGCCAGCACCCGCACCTTCGGCGAGGCGCAGGCGGCGAGCAGGGCGTAGAAGCCGGTATTGGCGCCGACATCGACCACGAGGCCCGGCGCGCGGCCGACCCAGCCATGCAGCAGCGCCGGCAGCGGCCGCTCGAACGCGGCCCAGGAGGACAGCGCCGCGGTGGCGACGATCTGGTCGCGGCCGGCGAGCCTGTCCATGACGATGACCGACGCGCCGCCCGCGCCCGCGGGAACCGCGATCGCGAACCGGTCGGCGCCACCGTCCTGGCAGCCTTCCCGCACCCTGCGAGAGGCCCAGCGCCGCATCGCGCAGGTCAGCGGCAGGCCCGGCAGCAGCTTGTCCAGCGTGACCGGGTAGTCGCGCACCCGCACGCCGCAGGCATTGTAGATCGCGTTCGCCACCGCCGCCCCGGCGCCGCAGATGCCGAGCTCGCCGACCCCCTTGCTCTTCAGCGGGTTGGTCTTGTCGTCGATCTCGGTGAGGAAGACGGCCTCGATGTCGGGCACGTCGGCGTGGACCGCCACGTGATACTCGGCCAGGTCGTGGTTGACGAAGTGGCCGAACCGGTCGTCGAGTGCGAGGCTCTCTTCGAGCGCCGCGCCGATGCCGAACACCATGCCGCCGATCGCCTGCGACCGCGCCGTCTTGGCGTTCAGGATGCGGCCCGCCGCGAAGACGCCCAGCATGCGTCGCACCCGCACCTCGCCGCTGTCGGCATCGACGCCGACCTCGACGAAGTGTGCCCCGTAGGATTGCTGCGAGAACTTCTTGCGCATGGCGCCGGGCTTGACCTCGCCGTCGGCGGCGACGCCGCCCGGCCCGGCCAAGCTGACCAGGCTCACCGACCGCGCCCCGTCATGCACCGCGCCCCCGGCGAAGCTCGCCCCTGCCGGATCCATGCCGGCCGCCTGCGCCAGCTTGGCGCGCAGCGCCTCGCAGGCGTCGAACAGCGCCGAGCCGGAGCTGCCGGCGCCGAACGAGCCGCCGGAACCGGAGGCGGGCGGGAAGTTGGTGTCGCCCAGCTCGACCCGCACCCGCTCCATCGGCACGCCCAGCATCTCGGCGGCGATCTGGGTGAGGATGGTGTAGGTGCCGGTGCCGATGTCGGTCATCGCCATGCGCACGGTCACGATGCCGTCGGGATCCAGCCGCAGGTTGGCCTTCGAGGCCTGCAGCGGGTTCTGCCGGGTCGCCGCGGCCATGCCGAGGCCCACCAGCCACTGCCCGTCGCGAACCTGGCCGGGACGGCGGCGGCGGTCCCAGCCGAAGCGCTCGGCGC
>CAXTNB010000474.1:0-2294 GCA_964245385.1 uncultured Acetobacteraceae bacterium
GTGTAGGGGGTGCGGTTGCCCTGGAAGTGGTCGAGCACCAGCAGTCCCTCCGCGCCCGGCTCGAGCTTCGCCGCCTCCAGGTTGAGCGCCTCGAGATCGAGCGCCTCGCCGGTCAGCCGGCGCAGCCAGGCGATGATCGAGCCGGTCGAGGTCTGGCCGCCCTCCAGGATGGTGCGGCCGGGATACACCGCGTCCGCGTAGCTGCCCCACAGCCCCGGCACGTGCGCGGCCGCCTCGCCGACCGCGAACTGCAGGTGCGACGAGCCGGTGATCACCGCCAGCTGGCGCGCCCGCGACACCGCCAGCCCGATCATGCCGATCAGCGCGTCCGCGCCGCCCTGGGCCACCAGCACCGTCTCGGACAGGCCCAGATGATCCGCCGCGCGCGCGGTCAGCGGACCGATCACGGCCCCGGGTGCCAGCACCTCCGAGGGCCACTTGGTGCGCAGCGCGGGCAGGCCGAGCCGCTGCAGCAGGCTGTCCGGCCAGCCGCCGGCGTCGCTTCGGTAGTGCCAGCGGATCGAGGCGTTGTTCAGGCTGGCCACCCGGCGTCCGGTCAGGCGCCAGTTGATGAAGTCCTGATACTCGCAGATCGTGTGCGCGCCGGCGAAGATCTCCGGCTCGTGGCGCGACAGCCACAGCGCCTTGGGGATCATCCACTCCGCCGAGACCGGCCCGCGGCCGGCGCCGTTGATCTCGAGTGCGGCGTCGCCGGTGGCCAGCACGTTGCGGGCCTCGGCGCCGGCGCGCACGTCCATCCCGATGATCGCCGGCCGCAGCGGCCGCGCGGCGCCGTCCAGCGCGACCACGGTGCAGCAGGTCGTGGTGGCGCAGAGTGCCGCGACGTCGTGCGCGGCGATGCCGGCCCGCGACGTCGCCTGTCGCACCGCGAGGCCGAGTGCGGACCACCAGGCCTCCGGGTCCTGCTCGGCGCGGGCGCCGGAGGCGAAGCGGGTCGGGTAGGCGGACGCCGCGGAGTCGATGCGGCGACCGGCGAGGTCGAACACGGTGGCGCGCAGGCTCTCGGTGCCACCGTCGATGCCGATCACGTAGGCCATGGACCTCGCACTGTTCCCTGGCGCGCCGAGGCTTCGCACACATGCTGCTTGAACATATGCCGTGCCGCGCGACTTTTGCTCCCGAGGGAACATTCGTCGTTTGCCGCGACCGATGTCAAGCCGGTATCGTGCGGCGATGCTGAACCTGAGCCTCGCCCACGAGCCCGACACCGCGATCATGGTGCGGGCGGCGTGGCTGTATCACGTCGGCGGAATGACGCAGGAGGAGGTGGCGGTGCGGCTCGGCGTGCACCGCACCCGCATCGTCCGGCTGCTCGCCGAGGCGCGGGAACGCGGGCTGGTGAGCATCACCATCCACCACGAGCAGGTGCGCGACCTCGATGTCGAGGACCGCATCGCGCGACGCTTCGGGCTCGATTTCTGCCTCGCCACGCCGGCGATGGGCTTCGAGCCGGCGGACGCCGAGCCGAAGCTCGCGGCGGCGCAGGAGATGATCGCCCGGCGCGCCGTCGGCAGTGCCGCGGCCAACTTCCTCAAGGGCAAGCTCGTCGCCGGCCGCCCGATCACCGTCGGCGTCAGCTGGGGACGCACGCTGGAGCAGATGACGCTGCACCTGTCGGGGGTGCACAACCCGCGGGCGCGCTTCGTCTCGCTGATGGGCTCGCTGACGCGCAACTCCGCCTCGAATCCGTTCGAGGTGGTGCAGGCGCTGGCGGCGCGCACCGGCGGGGAGGGGCATTTCCTGCCGGTGCCGTTCATCGCCGACACGGTGGCGGACCGGGCGGTGCTGATGTCGCAGCGCACGGTCGCCGAGGCGCTGGCGCTGGCGCAGTCGGCGGACCTCTACCTGATCAGCGTCGGCGAGCTGCGCGAGACCGCGTTCCTGCGCCAGCAGGCCATGCTCTCGGCCGCCGAGCTGCGCAGCGTCCGCGCGCGCGGCGCGGTCGCGGACTCGCTCGGCCGGCTGTTCGACGGCCGCGGCGCGCCGGTCGAGCACGAGCTCGCCCGACGCACGCTCGCGGTGGATTTCGAGCGGCTGCGCGACCGCGACGTGGTGCTGCTGGTGGGAGGCCTGCAGAAGGTGGCGTCGGTGCAGGCGCTGCTCCGCACCGGCGTCGTGCGCGGCCTGGTGATCGACGGCGACACCGCGCAGCTGCTGGCGTCGCAGGAGGCGGGCGCGGCCGCGGTTCCCGGCGACGCGCTCGCCGCATCGTAGCCCCCGGCCTCGCGGCCGTCAGGCGGCGCCCCCCGCCGCCGTTAGCTCGCGCACCCCCG
>CAXTNB010000475.1:0-2290 GCA_964245385.1 uncultured Acetobacteraceae bacterium
AGCCGCGCTGGGTGATCTCCATGGGCTCCTGCGCCAATGGCGGCGGCTACTACCACTACAGCTACTCGGTGGTGCGCGGCTGCGACCGCATCGTGCCGGTCGACATCTACGTGCCCGGCTGTCCGCCGACGGCGGAGGCGCTGGTCTACGGGATCATGCAGCTGCAGAAGAAGATCCGGCGGACCGGGACCATCCTGCGTGGCTGACCCTGCCGTGCGTGTCGATCCCGCGGCCCGCCTGGCCGTGCTGGCGGTGGCGCTCTCGACCTCGGTGCCCGGCGTGTCCGGTGCCGCGGTGGAGCACGGCGAGCTGGTGGTGCGCACCGACCGCTCGTCGCTGCTGTCGCTGATGACCCTGCTGCGGCACGACCCGCGCTGTCGCTTCGAGCAGATGATGGACCTGTGCGGGGTGGACTTCCCCGAGCGCGCCGAGCGCTTCGACGTGGTCTACAACCTGCTCTCGGTGATCCTGAACCAGCGGATACGGGTGATCGTCACCACCGACGAGGTGCAGCCGGTGCCCTCGGTGCACCGCATCTGGCCGTCGGCGACCTGGTGGGAGCGCGAGTGCTACGACCTGTTCGGGGTGCTGTTCTCCGACCAGCCGGACCTGCGCCGGATCCTGACCGACTACGGCTTCGAGGGGCACCCGCTGCGCAAGGACTTCCCGCTCACCGGCTACGTCGAGGTGCGCTACGACGTCGACCGCCGGCAGGTGGTCTACGAGCCGGTGAAGCTCGCCCAGGACTTCCGGGATTTCGACTTCCAGTCGCCCTGGGAGGGCGTGCTGACGCTGCCGGGCGACGAGAAGGCGCACCAGGACCGCCAGAACCCACCATCACCGGCCGGAGGCACCACGCGATGAGCGACACGCGGACGACGGACCGGGATGCGGCGGCGATCGTGCTGCGTCGCGACATCCCCGACACCATGACGCCGGACACGCCGGAGGGCGAGGCGCGGCTGAAGACCATCGAGATCGACAGCCACTCGCTGAATTTCGGTCCGCAGCATCCGGCGGCGCACGGCGTGCTGCGCCTGGTGCTGCAGATGGACGGCGAGGTGGTGGCGCGCGCCGACCCGCACATCGGCCTGCTGCATCGCGGCACCGAGAAGCTGATCGAATACAAGACCTACATGCAGGCGCTGCCGTATTTCGACCGGCTCGATTACGTCTCGCCGATGTGCGAGGAGCACGCCTTCGCGCTGGCGACCGAGAAGCTGCTCGGCATCACGCCGCCGGAGCGGGCGAAGTGGATCCGCACCATGTTCGCCGAGATCACCCGGGTGCTCAACCACCTGCTGGCGGTGACCTCGTTCGCGCTCGACGTCGGCGCGCTGACGCCGTCGCTGTGGGGCTACGAGGAGCGCGAGACGCTGCTCGAGTTCTACGAGGCGGTGTCCGGCGCGCGCTACCACGCGAACTACTTCCGTCCCGGCGGCGTCAGCCGCGACCTGCCGGTGGGGCTCGACGAGAAGATCCTGGCCTGGGCCGACCGGTTCCCGAAGTTCCTCGACGACGTCGAGGGGCTGCTCACCGGCAACCGGATCTGGAAGCAGCGCACCGTCGGCATCGGCGCGTTCAGCGCCGAGCAGGCGCTGGCCTGGGGGTTCTCGGGTCCCAACCTGCGCGCCTCCGGCGTGCCGTGGGACCTGCGCCGCGCGCGGCCCTACGACATGTACGACGAGGTGGCGTTCGCGGTCCCGGTCGCACGCAACGGCGACTGCTACGACCGCTACCTGATCCGCGTCTCGGAGATGCGCGAGAGCGTCAAGATCGTGCGCCAGTGCCTAGCGAAGATGCAGCCCGGCCCGATCAAGCTGCAGGACCACAAGATCTCGCCGCCGAGCCGACGCGACATGAAGCGCTCGATGGAGGCGCTGATCCACCACTTCAAGCTCTACACCGAGGGCTATCACGTGCCGGCCGGTGCCACCTACACCGCGGTCGAGAGCCCGAAGGGCGAGTTCGCGGTCTACCTGGTGGCGGACGGCAGCCACCGCCCGTACCGCTGCAAGATCCGCTCGACCGGCTTCGCGCATCTGCAGGCGCTCGACGAGCTGGCGCGTCGGCACATGCTCGCCGACACGGTGGCGATCATCGGCTCGCTGGACCTGGTGTTCGGCGAGATCGACAGGTAGCCGCGCGTGTCGGGACAGTTCTCCGCCGAGAATATCGGCCACGGCTCGCCGGGCCACGCGCCGAGCGGCGCGCCCGCCGAGCAGCCGGAGCGCTTCGCGTTCGACGCGCAGAGCGACGCCGAGATCGCCACCATCCTGGCGCGCTATCC
>CAXTNB010000476.1:0-2281 GCA_964245385.1 uncultured Acetobacteraceae bacterium
CAGCTGCGCCGCCGCCGTGGTGCTGGACCCGCCCTTCGCCGGTGCCGCGGCGCAGCTGCGCGAGGTTGCCCGCTCGGGCGTGCCGCGCGTGGTGATGGCGAGCTGCAACCCGCGCGCGCTGGAGGCCGACGGGCGGCGGCTGGCCGAGGCCGGCTACCGGCTGGAGCGCCTCACCGTGATCGACCAGTTCCACTGGTCCAGCGGCGTGGAGAGCGTCGCCGCGTTCAGCCGGCCGGCGCGCTGAGGGCCGAAGCGGCGCCGGCGCGCCGCGGAGGGTGCCTCAGACGTGGAAGCTCTCGCCGCAGCCGCAGCGGCCCTTCTCGTTCGGGTTGACGAAGCTGAACCCGGCTTCCAGCTCGCGGACCTGGTAGTCCATCACGGTGCCGATCAGGAACAGCGACGCCTTGCGGTCGACCAGCACGGTCATGCCCTTGTCGCGCACCACCTCGTCGTTGAGGCCGGGCTCGGAGGTCCAGCCCATGTCGTAGGAGAGCCCCGAGCAGCCCTTGGTGCCGACGCTGATCCGCAGCAGCTGGCCGGCATGCGCGCCGTCATAGAGGACGCGCAGCCGTGCGGCGGCGGCGTCGGACAGCGACATCAGCGGCGGCAGCGCCCGCCGCGGGCGCGCGGGCGCGGCACCAGCCTGGTTCGCGTCGGGGATCGTGCCGGAAGTCGTGGTCATGACGAAGTCTCCCGTCTCAGAACATGTTCAGGGCGAGGCGCGCGTCCTCGCTCATCCGGCTCGCGTCCCACGGCGGATCCCACACCGTCTCCACCTCGCAGGCGGACACGCCGGGGATCGACAGCACCGCGTCTCGCACCTGCACCGGCAGCTCCTGGGCGCTGGGACAGCCCGGCGCGGTCAGCGTCATCTCCACCTTGACCTGGCCGTCCTCGTGCAGGTCGATCGCGTAGATCAGGCCGAGCTCGTAGATGTTGACCGGGATCTCGGGGTCGAACACGGTCGCGATGGCGGCGATCACCGCCTCCTCGTCGGGCGCGGTCAGCACCTCGCCGTTCGGGGTCCAGCTCCCCGGGGACGCGGCGGGGCCGTTGTCGCCGTCGAGCGAGAACCCGCCGGCGGCGGCAGGCTCCTCGGCTGGCATCGAGGCCGCGTCGTCCCGCTCCCGCTGTGCCGGCATCGCCATCATGGGGTCCTCTCGCTCTGCAGGGCGTCGAGCAGCGCCGTCCAGGGCAGGGTGGCGCAACGGATCCGCGAGCGGTACTCGCGGAGGTTCTCGAACGCGCCGAGCAGGCCCAGCCCCGCCGGCTGCTGCGGATCGACCGCCGAGTCGGGCGATCCGGAGCCGGACGACCCGGAGTCCGGCGACGGCTCGCGCAGCATGCCATCGAAGCGCGCGAACAGCGAGCGGATCGCCGCCTCGTCCAGCCCCTCGACGCTCTCCGCCATCAGGTCCGCCGAAGCGGCACAGATCGCGCAGCCGCGGGTCCGGTGCAGCGTCCGCGCCACCTGGCCCGACGCCGACAGGTCGAGGGTCACGTGCACGCGGTCGCCGCAGAACGGGTTGTTGCCGTCCGCCGCGCGGTCCGCGGGCTCTAGCACGCCGGCATGCAGCGGCCGACGCGCCCGCTCCATGATCAGGCGCTGGTACAGCGTCTCGCGGCTGTCCGGCGCCTCCGCGGCAGCCGCCTCGGCAGGGAGCGGAGAATGATCCATGGTCAGGCGAAGAACCCCCTCACCTGCTCGAGCGCGTCCGCGAGCTGGTCGATCTCGGCGCGGGTCGTGTACAGGCCGAAGCTGGCGCGCGCCGTGCTGCCGACGCCGAGCCGTCGCATCAGCGGCTCGGCGCAGTGGTTGCCGGCGCGCACCGCGATGCCGCCGCGGTCGAGCAGCGTCGCGATGTCGTGGGCGTGCGCGTTGTGCATGGTGAACGAGAACACGCCGCCGCGGTCCTGCGCCTGGCCCAGGACGCGCAGGCCCTCGATCGCCGACAGGCGCGACAGCGCGTGCTCGGTCAGCGCCGCCTCGTGCGCCTCGATGCGATCGAAGCCGATGGCGCTCACGTAGTCGATCGCGGCTCCCAGCCCGATCGCCTCGATGATCGGCGGCGTGCCGGCCTCGAAGCGATGCGGCAGCTCCGCCCAGGTGGAATGCTCGAAGCTGACGCTGCCGATCATGTCGCCGCCGCCGAGGAACGGCTGCATCGTCTCCAGCAGCGCCCGCCGGCCCCACAGCACGCCGATGCCGGTGGGGCCGTACAGCTTGTGGCCGGTGAAGACGTAGAAATCCGCACCCAGCGCCTGCACGTCCACGCGCCGG
>CAXTNB010000477.1:0-2269 GCA_964245385.1 uncultured Acetobacteraceae bacterium
TCGAGGCCTCGCTCGTGCCGCCGAGCACCAGCACGCGCATCGCGCCTCCCTCCCGGCGTCATGAGCGACGGCCCGTGGCTGAGCATCCTGGGCATCGGCGAGGACGGAGTCGATGGCCTCTCCGCCGCCGCCCGGACCCTGCTCTCGGGCGCCACGCTGGTCGCGGGTGGCGCGCGCCACCTGGCGCTGGCGGCGGCATCGATACGCGGCGAGACGCTGCCCTGGCCGTCGCCGATGCGGGACGCGCTTGCCGCCCTGATCGCGCGCCGCCCGTCGCCCACGGTGGTGCTGGCGTCGGGAGATCCGTTCTGGTTCGGCATCGGCAGCGCCCTCGCGCGCCTGCTGCCGGCCTGGGAGTACGCCTGCCTGCCGGTCGCCTCGTCGTTCTCGTTGGCCTGCGCCGGCCTCGGCTGGAGCCTGCAGGAGGTGACCACCTTGTCGCTGTGCGGACGGCCGCTGGCGGCCTTGCTGCCGGCGCTGCAGCCGGGCGCGCGGCTGCTGGTGCTGTGCGCCGACGCCGCGACGCCGGCCGAGGTCGCGTCCGTGCTGCGCGACCGCGGCTTCGGCGGCTCGGTCCTGCACCTGATGCAGGCGCTGGGCGGGCCGCGCGCGCGCGTCGTGCGGCAGCGCGCCGACCAGGCTCTGCCCGACGCGATCGATCCGCTCAACCTGCTCGGCCTCGAGCTCGCGGCGTCGCCGGACGCCCGCGTCATCCCGCTCGCCGCCGGCCTGGACGACGCGCTGTTCGAGCAGGACGGGCAGTTCACCCGTCGCGAGATCCGTGCGCTCACCCTGTCGGCGCTGGCGCCGCGACAGGGCGAGCGGCTGTGGGACGTCGGCTGCGGCTCCGGCTCGGTCGGCATCGAGTGGATGCTGCGCCATCCCGCCAACCGCGCGATCGGGATCGACCGCGCGCCCGCGCGCATCGCCAGGGCGGCGCGCAACGCGCTGTCGCTCGGGGTGCCGGCGCTGGAGTTCCGGCAGGGTGCGGCACCCGAGATCCTGCACGGGCTGCCGGCGCCCGACGCCGTGTTCATCGGCGGCGGCGCCACCGTTCCGGGCGTGCTGGATGCGGCGCGCGACGCCCTGCCGCCGGGCGGCCGGCTGGTGGTGAACGCGGTGACCATCGAGACCGAGGCGGTGCTGCTCGCGGCCCGGGCGGCGCACGGCGGCAGCCTGACCCGGATCGGCATCGACCGGCTCGACGCGGTCGGCGGCATGCACGCGCTGCGGCCGGCGATGCGCATCACGCAGTGGTGCTGGCGGCGGTGAGGATGGTCGCCGGGCTCGGCTGCCGGCACGGCGTCGCGGCGGCCGCAGTGATCGAGCTGGTGCGCGAGGCCGGCGCGCGGGCGGGCGCGCGACCGGTGCTGCTGGCGATCCCCTGCTTCAAGCGCGACGAGCCGGGCCTGCTCGAGGCGGCGCGGGCGCTGCGGCTGCCGCTGCTGCGCGTGACCGGTGCCGACCTGCGCGCCGAGCAGCCGCGCTGCGTCACCCGCTCCGACCGGGTGGCGGACGCGGTCGGCGTGCGCAGCGTCGCCGAGGCCTGCGCGCTCGCCGCGGCGGGACCCGCCGGCCGGCTGATCCTGCCGCGGATCGCGCGCGCGGGGGTTACCTGCGCGCTGGCGGTGGTGGATGATCCGGCATGACCATCCACTTCATCGGCGCCGGACCGGGCGCCGCCGACCTGCTGACCCTGCGCGGGCGCGACCTGCTGGCGCGCTGCCCGGTCTGCCTCTACGCCGGCTCGATCGTGCCGGCGGCGATGCTCGCGCACTGCCCGCCCGGCGCGCGGCTGATCGACACCGCTTCCCTGGACCTCGACGCGATCGAGGCGCACTGCGTCGCCGCCCACGCCGCCGGGGACGACGTGGCGCGGCTGCATTCGGGGGACCTCTCGATCTACAGCGCGCTCGCCGAGCAGCTGCGCCGGCTCGATGCGCGCGCCATCCCCTACACGCTGACGCCGGGCGTGCCGGCCTTCGCCGCCGCCGCCGCCGCCCTCGGCCGCGAGCTGACGCTGCCGGGCGTCTCGCAGAGCCTGGTGCTGACGCGCATCCCCGGCCGCGCCTCGGCGATGCCGCCGCGCGAGACGCTGGCCGCGTTCGCCGCGAGTGGGGCGACGCTGGCGATCCATCTCGCCATCCACGGCATCGACCGCATCGCGGCCGAGCTGATCCCGTTCTATGGCGAGGACTGCCCGGTGCCGGTCGTGCCGCCCGCCTCCTGGCCGGACCAGCGGGTGCTGCGCGGCACGCTGGCGGGGATC
>CAXTNB010000478.1:0-2268 GCA_964245385.1 uncultured Acetobacteraceae bacterium
TCTTTGACTGGGATGCCGCCCTCGCCCGGCTCGCCGAGCTGAACCATCGGGTCGAGGATCCCGAGCTGTGGAGCGATCCCGCGGGCGCGCAGAAGCTGATGCGCGAGCGTAACCAGATCGCCGGCGGCGTGGAGGCGGTGCGGCGCCTGGAGACCGAGGTGCGCGACGCCGTCGAGCTGGCCGAGCTGGCCGAGGCCGAGGCGGACGCGGCGATGGTGGCGGACGCGGTCGCCAGCCTGCGCGCGATGGCCGAGGAGGCCAAGCGTCGCGAGATCGAGAGCCTGCTGTCGGGCGAGGCCGACGGCAACGACGCCTTCCTCGAGGTCAATGCCGGCGCCGGCGGCACCGAGGCGCAGGACTGGGCCGAGATGCTGCTGCGCATGTACTCGCGCTGGTCGGAGCAGCACGGCTACCGGATCACCCTGATGGAAAGCTCCGAAGGCGAGCAGGCCGGGCTCAAGTCGGCGACGCTGCAGGTGTCGGGTCCCAACGCGTATGGCTGGCTCAAGACCGAGGCCGGCGTGCACCGGCTGGTGCGGATCAGCCCGTTCGACTCCGCGGCGAGACGCCAGACCAGCTTCGCCTCGATCTGGGTCTATCCGGTGGTCGACGACAGCATCGAGATCGAGATCAACGAGGCCGACCTCAAGGTCGACACCTTCCGCGCCTCCGGCGCCGGCGGCCAGCACGTCAACAAGACCGAGAGCGCCATCCGCATCACCCACGTGCCGACCGGCATCATCGTCGCCTGCCAGACCGACCGCTCGCAGCACCGCAACCGCGCCACCGCCATGGGCATGCTGAAGGCGCGGCTGTACGAGGCCGAGCTGCAGCGCCGGGAGGCGGCCTCGGCGGCGACCGAGGCGGCCAAGACCGACATCGGCTGGGGGCACCAGATACGATCCTACGTGCTGGCGCCGTACCAGCTGGTCAAGGACCTGCGCACCGGCGTCGAGCGCGGCAACCCCGACGCGGTGCTCGATGGCGGCCTGGACGACTTCATGGCGGCCTCGCTGGCGGCGCGGGTGGGCGCCACCCGCTCGGAGGCGAGTGCCGCCGCGCGCTGAGGCTCCGGTGCCGCGGCAGGGCCGCGCGACCGCGAGACCTCGGCGCTTCGCCCACCTGCTGCTGTCGTCCCTGCTGCTGCCGTCGCTGCTGCTATCCGCCGGGCCGGCCGCGGCGCAGCCGCCGTTCCCGGCCGGACGCTACCGGCTCGATCCGCAGCATGCCCGGATCGCCTGGTCGGTCGACCATCTCGGCTTCTCGACCTATCGCGGCCTGATCCCGCAGGGGCGGGGCAGCCTGCTGATCGATCCCGCGCATCCGCAGGCCGCCAGCCTCGAGGCGACGGTGCCGATGGGCCGGCTCACCTCGCTCGACGAGGCGCTCGACCGTCGGCTGCGCAGCGCGCAGTTCTTCGACGTGGCCCGCTACCCGACCGCCAGCTACCGCGCCCTCGGCCTGGTCATGACCGGAGCCGACACGGCGCAGCTGCGCGGCGAGCTGACGCTGTGCGGGGTCAGCCACCCGGTGACGATGAACGTCCGCTTCCAGCGCGCCGGCCCGGATCCGGTGGACGGGGTGCTGACGCTGGGCTTCGAGGGAACGGCGATCGTGCGTCGCTCGCTGTTCGGGGTGGCGGCCTACGCGCCGCTGGTCGGCGACGACGTCGAGCTGCAGCTGGAGGCCGAATTCACGCCGGAGCACGTCGCCGCGCCGTGACAACAACAGCGTGAACCACCGTCCCGATGCCGCAGAAATATGCGAACATTCTCAGGATGCCGCAGCGCAGCACGATGTGGTGCGGTCGTGGCCTTGTTTATCAACGAGGTTCGCGCGGCACGCCGCCGCCGCGGTTCCTGGCTAATTTTTAGGCCGATGCGTAAAATTTACGCCGTCGGGCTCATTTTCGATAAGCTTCTTGACACCGCAACCCCGTAAACCACAATTCGAGCTACGTGCTCGCCGCAACGCTGTCATTCGGCAGCGTGGGGGCGTGACCGAGACTAGCCGCATTGCCCGTTTTCCCGGGACCAGCTGCCAGGCCCGCCTGTTCGCCCGCGAGGGTGCACGGGCCGGACGTCGCGGGGCCGGTCCGTTCGCCGCTCCGACGCGCCGGTGCGGACGTGAGAAGGAGGTTCGAGATGGATTACGCGCAACAGCAACGCAGCCCGATGCGGCACATCATCGGCCTCGCCATCGTGGTCGCGCTGCACGTGCTGCTGATCTGGGCGCTGGTGAACGGCCTGGGCAAGAACATCGTCGAGA
>CAXTNB010000479.1:0-629 GCA_964245385.1 uncultured Acetobacteraceae bacterium
TGATAGAGCGAGGCGACCAGCGCCATGCAGGCGAGATACGGGACCAGGGCCGATGCCTCCGATGCTGCGCGCGTTGGTAGCGAATGCCGGCGCTGATGTCGACGCGGACGCGGCCGACGCCTTCGGGCGACCGGCAGTCGGCGGAGCACGGCTTCACGCTGATCGAGCTGCTGGTGGTGATCGCCATCCTGGGCCTGCTGATCAGCCTGGTCGCACCCGCGGTGCTGCGCCAGCTCGGCGGTGCCAAGATCTCGATCGCGCGTCAGTCCATCGAGCGCATGGGCTCGATCCTGGACACCTACAAGCTCGATGTCGGCACCTACCCGACCACCGAGGACGGGTTGCAGGCGCTGGTGACCCGGCCAAGCGATGCCGACGCCTGGAACGGCCCGTACGTGAAGGGCGGCGTGCCGCTCGACCCCTGGAACCACGCCTACCTGTACCGCAATCCCTCCGCCCGCGAGGGCCACGACTACGACCTCTGCTCGCCGGGTCCCGCCAACGGCGGCCCGGAGAGCGAGATCTGCAACAAGTGAGGCTCAGCCGAGCAGCAGCCAGCAGCCGAACAGCGACGCGGCGAGGCCGGGCCCGAAGGCGACTCGGCGCTGCCGCTCCGGCCTGCGTCGCAG
>CAXTNB010000479.1:639-2258 GCA_964245385.1 uncultured Acetobacteraceae bacterium
GGCGGCGCGCGCCAGCACGGCCAGCAGGGTGAGCACCGCGGCGGCGCAGACCGTGGCCGGCAGGAGCGCGCTGCCGAGCCACGCGCCGGCGGCGGCGAGCAGCTTGGCGTCGCCCTGGCCGAGCCCCTCGATGCCGCGCAGCCGCCGGTAGCCCCTCGCCACGGCGCGGAACGCGAGCCACCCCAGCAGGCAGGCGAGCGCGTGGTCGCCGAGCCGCTCCGGCTGCCGCCAGGCGGTGGCGGCGAGGCCGAGCAGCAGCAGCGGCAGGGTGATCGCGTCGGGCAGGCGGAAATGCCGCCAGTCGATCAGCCCGAGTGCCAGACACCCCCAGCCCAGCGCGCAGCCGGGCCACAGGCGGTCCGCGTCGCTGCCGGCGACGCCGACCACCAGGGCGGCGGCCGCGAGGGCGGCGAGCTCGATGCCCGGATGGAACCACCCGATCGCGGCACCACAGCCCCTGCAGCGGCCGCGCAGCAGCGCGAAGCTCGCCAGCGGCAGCAGTTCCGCGGGCGGCAGCACCCGCCCGCAGCGCTCGCAGGCCGAGCGCGACCACGCCCAGTCTCGGCCGGCCGGCAGCCGGCGCACCAGCACGCCGAGGAAGCTGCCGGCGAAGGGCGATATCGCCAGCGCCAGCACGCTGTCCGGATTCATCGTGCCTCCCGACGCGCAGCCCGTCAGCAGGCTTGCACTTCCGCCGCACCGGCGGCAATCGTCCGCAGATGAGCGAGATCCTCGATCCGAGGCCGGCCGACACGAGGCTGGCCGATCCGCAGCTGGCCGGCGCGCGGCTGGCGGCCGACCCGGTGGAGCGGCTGGCGTCGCTGCTGCTCGAGTCCGGCCAGTGCGACGCGCGCACCCTCGAACGCGGCCGACGGGTGGCCGAGGAGAGCGGCAGCAGGCTGGACACGGTGCTGCTGCAGCTCGGGCTGGTCTCCGAGCGCGGCCTCGCCGACGCCTATTGCAGCCTGCTCGGCATGCGGCTCGCGGGGCCGGAGCGCTATCCCGCCGAGCCGCTGCTCGCCGAGCGCCTGACGCCGCGCTTCCTGCGCGAGGTGCGCGCACTGCCGGTCGCGATCGAGGCGGGCACGCTGATCGTCGCGGTGGTCGATCCGCTCGACGACTTCATCTCCGCCGCCATCGCCGCCGCCACGCGGCATCCGGTGCGCCGCGAGGTGGCGGTGCCGATCGAGCTGGAGGCCGCCTTCGAGCGGCTCTATCCGGCCGAGGACGCGACCGGCGCCGAGGCCGAGCCCGACTCCGCGCCGCTCGAGGAGGACGCCGAGCGGCTGAAGGACCTGGCCAGCGAGGCGCCGGTGATACGCCTGGTCAACGCGATCATCGCGCGCGCGGTCGAGACGCAGGCCTCGGACATCCATATCGAGCCGTTCGAGGACCGCCTGCGGGTGCGCTACCGCCATGACGGCGTGCTCGCCGAGATGGAGAGCCCGCCGGCCCGGCTGATCCCGGCGATCATCTCGCGGGTGAAGATCATGGCCCGGCTCGACATCGCCGAGCGCCGGCTGCCGCAGGACGGGCGGATCAAGCTCGCGGTGCGCGGCCAGGAGGTCGATTTCCGGGTGTCCACCATCCCGTCGCTCTGGGGCGAGACGGTGGTGTTG
>CAXTNB010000480.1:0-2238 GCA_964245385.1 uncultured Acetobacteraceae bacterium
GCGCCGCGGCGCGCGGACGGATCAGCGTGATCCTGGTGGAGACGCCGTCCAACCCGCTGAATTCGCTGGTCGACCTGTCGCTGGTCGCGTCGCTGCGCGACCGGCTGGCGGCGTCGCAGGGGCACGCGCCGCTGATCCTGTGCGACAACACCATGCTGGGGCCGATCTTCCAGGCGCCGCTGCGCTTCGGCGTCGATATCGTGGTGTACTCGCTGACCAAGTATATCGGCGGCCACAGCGACTTGGTCGGCGGCGCCGCGCTGGGCAGCAAGGCCGCGCTGCGGCCGGTGCGGACGCTGCGGAGTGCCATCGGCACCGGGCTCGACCCGCACTCCTGCTGGATGGTCGGGCGCTCGCTGGAGACGCTGTCGCTGCGCATGCGCGAGGCCGCCCGCAACGCCGAGATGGTGGCGAACTTCCTCGCCCTGCATCCCCGGGTGCGTCGCGTGCACGCGCTGAACCTGCTGCGCGAGCACGAGCCGGCCGCCTCGGTGCACGCGCGTCAGGCGACCGGCGCCGGCTCGACCTTCAGCGTCGTCATCGAGGGCGGCATCGAGGAGGCGTTCCGGGTGCTCAACCGGCTGCGCATCTTCAAGCTGGCGGTGAGCCTCGGCGGCACCGAGTCGCTGGCCAGCCATCCGGCCTCGACCACCCATTCCGGGGTGCCGGCCGCGGTGCGCGCCCAGGCCGGCGTCACCGACGGTCTGATCCGGCTCAGCATCGGCATCGAGAACGCCGAAGACCTGATCGCCGACCTGACCCAGGCGCTGGCGGAGCCGGAACGTTAGCTCCGCCGGCGGCGGCCGGCGAAACCTGGACACCGCACGGGCGCTGCCTCACATGCGGCGCGGTCGCGACCGCTCCGGCCGGCTACCGCCGGTCCTTCTGTCGTGGAGCGAGGCGCATCGATCAGGATCTCACCGCCGCGCGCGCGGCGATACGCGTGCCCCAGGCGGAGGCCGCCGATCCGGGGCGGCGGCGTCGGGTCGGCGGCCTGCTGCCGCAGCCGGCCATGCACCGGCTGTTCGCGCGCTCGCGCCTGCTGCGCCGGCTGACCGTGGGCACGCTCAGCCGCGTCGAGCTGGTCATCATGGGGGGCCACAAGCAGCGCCCTCGCCTCGACGTCATCCGGCGGGTGCGGCGCGAGCGCGAGTCGCTGCTCAGCGGCAACGAGGCGTTCATGATCTGCTCGACGGCGGCGGCGCAGCGCGCGCTCGGCGGGGTCATGGCCGAGGTCGGCGTGTTCCAGGGCTGCTCGGCCAAGCTGATCAGCCTCGCCGGGCGGCCCTCCGAGCTGCACCTGTTCGACACCTTCGAGGGCTTGCCGGAGCCGGACCGCGACGAGCGGCGGGCGATGCGGCGCGGCCACTACGCCGCCTCGCTCGAGGCGGTGCGCGCCTACCTCGCCGACCAGCCGAACATCGTGTTCCACAAGGGCTGCTTCACCGGCGAGGGCGTCCGCTGCGCCGACCGCGCCTTCTCGTTCGTGCATCTCGACGTCGACCTCAAGCAGGGCACCCGCGCCTGCCTGGAGTTCTTCTACCCGCGCATGCTGCCCGGCGGCGTCATCCTGTCGCACGACTACTCCTACCTGGACGGCGTGCGGGAAGCGTTCGCGGAGTTCCTGGCCGGCCGCCCCGAGCGGCCGCTGGAGCTGCCGAGCTCCCAGGTCATGCTGATCAAGGCCTAGCAGGAGACGGAGCGGGAACGGGGTCCGGGGCCGCCGGCCGCAGCGGGTCGAGGGCGGAGCCCCTGCCTGCCGGGCGGTTCGCAGACGCGCCCACGGCTGCTAGAAGCGGCGGCGGCCCGGCCTCTCCCGCGGGGCGCCTGTCGAGGATCGAGCGGATGGCGGTCGAGCAGATGGCGCAACAACCGGCCGGGCGGCGCGGCGTCTGCCTGGTGATCTCGGCACCGTCCGGCGCCGGCAAGAGCACCATCGCCAACGCCCTGCGCGGCTCCGAGCCGGAGCTCCGGCACTCGGTCAGCGTCACCACCCGCGCGCCGCGCGCCGGCGAGGTCGAGGGGGTGCACTACTACTATCGCAGCGCCGACGAGTTCGACGCCATGGCCCGGTCGGGCGCGCTGCTGGAGTGGGCGACCGTGTTCGGCCGCGGCTACGGCACGCCGCGGGCGCCGGTCGAGGCCTGGCTCGTCTCCGGACGCGACATGGTGTTCGACATCGACTGGCAGGGACACCGCCAGATACGCGCCGCACTGCCCGAGGACGTGGTCAGCCTG
>CAXTNB010000481.1:0-2232 GCA_964245385.1 uncultured Acetobacteraceae bacterium
ACACTGGATCATGGGCGAACCCGCGATTAGTCGATATGATCGGCATGGGTTCATGAGGCAGATGCAGCAATGAGGCGTGACGCGCTGAGCGACCTGCCGGCCTTCCTGATGGTCGCCGAGCAGCGCAGCTTCACCCGCGCCGCGGCGAAGCTCGGGGTGTCGCCGTCCGCGCTGAGCCACGCGATGAGGGCGCTGGAGGACCGCCTCGGCCTGCGCCTGCTCGCCCGGACGACACGCAGCGTGCGCGCGACCGAGGTGGGCGAGCGGCTGCTGCGGACCCTGCGGCCGGCGTTCGAGGATATCGGCAACGAGCTGACCGCGCTCGCCGGGCTGCGCGACAAGCCGGCCGGGACCGTGCGCCTGACCACCTTCAAGCACGCGGCGACCGCGGTGGTGTGGCCGGTGCTGCCGGCCTTCCTCGAGGCCCATCCCGACATACGTGTCGAGCTCAGCATCGATGACGGGCTGACCGACATCGTCGCCAGCCGCTACGACGCCGGCATACGCTGGGGCGAGAAGGTCGATCGCGACATGGTCGCCGTGCGCGTCGGCCCGGAGATCCGGCTGGTCACCGTCGGCGCGCCGAGCTACTTCGCCGGCCGTGCGCCGCCGAAGACGCCGCAGGATCTCGCGGCGCATCGCTGCATCAACTATCGGCTGGCCACCGCGGGCGGCCTGTACCTGTGGGAGTACGAGAAGGACGGCCGGCAGATGCAGGTCCGGGTCGACGGCCCGCTGGTGCTCAACGACGGCGACCTGATCCTGGCCGCCGCCCTGGCCGGGCAGGGGATCGGCTACCTCTACGAGGACCTGGTCGCCGGGCACGTGGCCGAGGGCCGGCTGGTCCGCGTGCTGTCGGACTGGGCGCCGGCGCCGTCGGCCTACTACCTGTACTATCCGAGCCGCCGCCAGTTGCCGCCTGCGCTGGCCGCGCTGGTCGAGGCGCTGCGCGCCGCGGTCCCGGCGGCGGCTCGTGGGCGCGGGTCCGCCACGGGTCGCTGAACGTCTCCCGGCTCGGCGTCGGCGCGCTGCCGGCCTCGATCCATCTCGGCGTCGCGGCGGCTTCAGCCGTCACCCGGGTACCGGCGGCGGTCTCCCCGCCTCTACGCGGACGCCGATCCCGCAACTCGCCGTCCTGCAGAACTCGATCACGCGGCCGCGCAGCCAGCGATGCGCCGGATCGGTGTCCATCCGCGGGTGCCACATCGCCGAGACGGCGATCTCCGGCAACCGGAACGGCAGACCGAGGCACTCCAGACCGCAGGCGATGACGTCGCTCTCCGGCGCAACGCCCAGGCAGGAATGCGGCACGACCGCCACGAGGTCTGTGGCGCGCACGATCCGCATGGCGGCCGGGTATCCCGGCACGACGAGGGCGACCCGTCTCTTCAATCCGAGCCGCTGCAGGCTGTCGTCCGTCGGCCCGCGGAAATCGCCGCGGTGCGAGGTCGCGACATGATCGCAGGACGCGAACCTCTCGGGCGTCAGCTTGCCGCCCGCGAGAAGCGGGTGCCCCGACCTCGCGACCGCGACGTACTCGTCGCGGAACAGCAGCTGGACGCGCACCTCGGGGGCATGCTCGCCGTGGGCGCCGATCTCGAGGTCGATCCGTCCCTCCCGCAGATGGCGCAGGTCCTTGTCGGGCCTGGGGAGGAAGCGGAGGCGCACGCTCGGCGCGGCCGCCATGATGTGCGCCGCCAGCAGGGGAGCGATACACTCCATGAACGCCTCGCTGGCGCGAAGGGTGAAGGTCGCGTCGAGGGCGGCGACGTCGGGCGAGTTGATGACCGGCCGAAGCAGCGCCCGCGCGTCGCTGACCAGGACCGGCACGCGAGCGCGCAAGGCCGCGGCATGAGGCGTCGCGACGAGCCCGCGACCCGCCGCCACGAGCAGTGGATCGCCGGTCGCGGACCGGAGCCTCGCGAGCGTCCGGCTCATCGCCGAGGTGCTCAGCCCCAGCCGGCGAGCGGCTCCGGTGACGCTCTGTTCCGCGAGCAGCGCGTCCAGTGCGACGAGAAGATTGAGGTCCAGCTCGGTCATGGTCGCGGTGTAGCGCAGGCGCGAGCCCCGGGCACAGCGTCGCGTGCAAACATCCCTTGCGTCCGATGCGTCTGGCGCTTGCCCTCGATCCCGACCAGATCGAGCGCACCAGCGATCGAGAGGTGCATCATGCGGGTCCTGCTGACCAGCTCGCTGATCATGGATCGCGGCTTGGCCCAGGGTCAGCCACCT
>CAXTNB010000482.1:0-1849 GCA_964245385.1 uncultured Acetobacteraceae bacterium
TCGAGGCGGTGCACCGGCTGCTGGTGGAGCAGCTGCACGTGCACCACCTGCGCGCCGTCATCGGCTTCTCGATGGGCGCGCAGCAGGCGCTGCAGTGGGCGGTCAGCTACCCGGACTTCATGGATCGCATCGTCGCCACCTCCGGCACCGCCAGGACGTACGGCCACGGCATCGTGCGGCTCGAGGGACAGATCGCGGCCCTGACCCTGGACCCGGCGTTCCAGGGCGGAAACTACACCGCCGAGCCGGTCAAGGGCATCGAGGCCACCTCGCTGGTCTGGCTGGGCTGGCTGTATTCGCAGGAATGGTGGCGACGCGAGCTGTGGCGCACCGAGATGCCGCCCGGCACGACTTTCCGGCAGGCGGTCGATCACTACAAGGCGGAGTTCTTCGACAAGGCGGACGCCAACAACCTGATCCTGCAGATGCGGACCTGGGAGCGCCACGACGTCGGCGGCACGGCGCCGTTCAACGGCGACACGGAAGCCGCACTCCGCTCGATCAAGGTGCCGGTGCTCTACATGCCCTCGGCGACCGACCTCTACTTCCCGGTGGAGGATGCGCGATACGAGGCGCAGTTCATCGAGCGCTGCGTGTTCACGCCCATCCCGTCGCTGTGGGGCCATCCGGCGGGCGCCGGCGCGAGCCCCGCGGACGCGCTGTTCCTCAACCAGCACATCGCGGCGTTCATGCAGGGGCGGCTCAAGGGCTGAGGCGGGCCGTGCCGGCGCCGCCCGGCCTGCTGATCACGGGGCTCGCGCTCCGCTACGACGGCAGCACCATCTTCGAGAACCTGGCGCTCGAGATCGAGGGCGGCGCGTTCGTGGTCCTGCTCGGGACCAGCGGCGTCGGCAAGAGCAGCCTGCTCAAGATCGTCGCGGGCCTCTCCACGCCGTCGGCCGGCGCGGTCGCAGCGAGCGACGGGATGCCGCTCGCCGGCCGCATCGCCTACATGGCGCAGCAGGACCTGCTCTTTCCCTGGCTCGACGTGATCGGCAACGTCATGCTCGGATCGAGGCTGCGCCGCGAGCGGCAGGACCGCGACCGCGCGATGCGGCTGCTGGATCGCGTCGGGCTCGCCGGGCGTGCCCGGGCACTGCCGGCGGCGCTGTCGGGCGGCATGCGCCAGCGCGTCGCGATCGCGCGCACGCTCTACGAGGATCGTCCGATCGTGCTGATGGACGAGCCGTTCTCCTCGCTCGACAACTTCACCCGCGCCCGGGTGCAGGACCTCGCGGCCGAGCTGCTGCAGGGCCGCACCGTGCTGCTGATCACGCACGACCCGCTCGAGGCGTGCCGGCTCGGCCACCGCCTCGTCGTGCTGTCGGGCCATCCGGCGCGGCTCGGGCCGCCGATCTTCATCGCCGGCGGGACGCCGCGCGCGCCGGACGACGAGGAGCTGCTGCACGTACAGGGTCGACTGTTGCGCGTGCTGACGGAGCTGGAACCGCGATGACGCGTCGCCTCTCGCGTGCCGCGCGCCCGCTCGTGACCCTGCTCGGCCTGATCGCGCTGTGGTGGGCGGTCGGCCGGCTCGGCGGCATCCCGGCCTACCTGCTGCCCGATCCGCGCTCGGTCGCGGCCGCATTCTGGCAGCAGCGCGACCTGCTGTTCTGGAGCACGCTGACCACCCTGTCCGAGACCGTGCTGGGGCTGCTGCTCGGCACCCTGCTCGGCGCGGTCTGCGCGCTCGGCATCGTGTTCTCGCCGCTGCTGCAGCGCTGGCTGATGCCGCTGCTGCTGCTCAGCCAGGCGATCCCGGTGTTCGCGCTGGCGCCGCTGCTGGTGCTCTGGTTCGGCTTCGGCATGGCGTCGAAGGTGGTGATGGCGATCCTGGTGATCTTCTTCC
>CAXTNB010000482.1:1859-2232 GCA_964245385.1 uncultured Acetobacteraceae bacterium
CGACGCACCGATCCCGGCTGGGTGGACCTCGCCCGCACCATGGACGCCTCGCCCTGGTCGATCCTGCGCCACGTGCGGCTGCCGGCGGCGCTGCCGGCGTTCGGCTCCGGCCTGCGCGTCGCCACCGCGATCGCGCCGATCGGCGCGGTGATCGGCGAGTGGGTGGGGGCGTCCGCGGGGCTGGGCTACGTCATGCTCAACGCCAACGCGCGGATCCAGACCGACGTGATGTTCGCCGCCCTGTTCGTGCTGGCGCTGATGACGATCCTGCTCTGGGTCCTGGTCGACCGGCTGCTCGGGCGGCTGCTCTACTGGGCGCCGGACACCACCCGGCTGCCCTGAGGCGATCGGCTGCGAGCGGCACCGGAGGCAC
>CAXTNB010000483.1:0-2231 GCA_964245385.1 uncultured Acetobacteraceae bacterium
GTCGCGCAGCGACCGCCAGATCGCCCGCGCCTCGGGCTCGCCCGACTGCAGCGCGGCGGTGGCGGCGCGGGCCTGCTCCATGCGGTCGGGATCCGCCCGGCAGGCGGCGGCGGCCTCCGGGTAGAGCCTCTGCAGGTCCGCCATGCCGAGCGCCGGCAGCGCCGCGGGCGCCACTCCCGGCCAGCGCAGGCGGATCTCGGAGATCAGCATGCCCATCTGCAGGCCCCAGTCGCCGAGATGGATGTCGGAGATGGTGCGCACGCCCTGCGCGTGGAGGATGCGGCGCAGGCTCTCGCCGATCACCAGGGCGCGCAGGTGCCCGACATGCAGGGGCTTGGCGACGTTGGGACCGCCGAAATCCAGCATGACGGTCTCGTCGCGGCACCGCGCGATGCCGAGATCCGGCGCCCCCGCCTGGTCCGCCGCGCAGCGGGCCAGGAAGCCGTCGGACAGGCGCAGGTTCAGGAAGCCCGGGCCGGCGACCCCGACCTCGCTGAACTCGGCGCGGCCGCGCAGCTGCTCGGCGACCTGGAGTGCCAGCTCGCGCGGGCTGCGGCCGAGCGACTTGCCGAGCGGCATGGCGCCGTTGCACTGCAGGTCGGCCAGCTCCGGACGGGTGGCGCGCACCGCCCGCGCCGTCTCCTGCGGCAGCCCGCAGGCGGCGAACGCCTCGGCCAGCCGCTCGTCGATCAGGTCGATCAGGGAGGCCGCCATGCGAGGGGGGCTTCCGCCTCAGCGCGCCTTGAGCTCGGCCTCCAGCTGGGCGATGCGCTTGCGCACGCTCTCGCGCAGGCTGGCGGCGGTGTGCGGCTTCATGGCAGCCAGGGTCTCGCGCAGCTCGCGAAGCTGCTTCTGCTTCTCGACCGCGTTGCGCCGGATCGGCTGGTTGTCGGAGTGCTGTCCGTCGAAGGCGCGCATGGGCTGGTCCTGTCGGGGTTGGTCGCGGGAAGACGCCGAGGCCGCCAGGCTCCCGGCATAGCGGGCAGGATTACGACGACGTGACAGCGCTGCAAAGCCGCGCCGGGCGGCGCGCGACAAGTCTCAGGCGTTGGCGGCCAGGATGTCGGCGAGGGCGGACAGCAGGGTGTCGAGCTGCGCCCCGGTGCCCACGGTGATGCGCAGGAACGACGAGATGCGCGGCTGGGCGAAGTGCCGCACCAGGATGGCGCGCTGGCGCAGGGCGAGCGCGAGGGCGGCGCCGTCCCGGTCGGGATGGCGGGCGAAGACGAAGTTGGCGCGGGAAGGCAGCAGCTCGAAGCCGAGCCCGGCCAGGCCGTCGCACAGCCGCTCGCGGTTCTCGATGACGACGCGGCGGCCGTGCTGGAACCAGGCCTCGTCCTCGATCGCGGCGATCGCGCCGGCCTGCGCCGGCCGTCCGAGCGGATAGGAGTTGAAGCTGTTCTTGACCCGCACCAGCGCCTCGATCAGGGAGGCGTCGCCGATCGCGTAGCCGACCCGCAGCCCGGCCAGGGCGCGGGACTTCGACATCGACTGCACCACCAGCAGGTTCGGATGGGTCGCGGTCAGCGGGATCGCGGTCTCGGCGCCGAAATCGACGTACGCCTCGTCCACCACCACCACCTGGTCGGGATGCTCGCCCAGCAGGACGGCGATCTCGTCGCGGGTCAGGGCGATGCCGGTCGGCGCGTTCGGGTTGGCGAGGATGATCGCGCCGCAGGGGCGCCGGAACGCCTCCGGCCGCACCCGCATCGCCGCATCGAGCGGCACCGTCTCGTGGGCGATGCCGAACAGGCCGCAATAGACCGGGTAGAAGCTGTAGGTGATGTCGGGGAACAGCAGCGGCAGCTCGTGCTTGAGCAGGCCCGCGAAGGCATGCGCCAGCACCTCGTCGGAGCCGTTGCCGACGAACACCTGGTCCGGTGTCACGCGGTGGTAGTCGGCGAGGCTGCGGCGCAGCGCGGTCGATTCCGGATCGGGATAGAGCCGCAGCGTGTCGGCCGCCTCGGCGCGGATCGCCTCGAGCACGCGCGGCGACGGGCCGAGCGGGTTCTCGGTGGTGTTGAGCTTGACCAGCGCCGCGAGCCGCGGCTGCTCGCCGGGCACGTAGGGGGTCAGCTCGTGCGCCAGGGCACTCCAGAAGCGGCTCATCGGTCGGCATCCCCGTTCGTGGGCATTTTCCTGGCGTCGGCCGCCTCGCCCGCAGGGTGTGCGCACGCTGTCGCGAGGATGCAAGCCCGATACGCAACCGGTGGCGCGGCGACGCGTCGCAC
>CAXTNB010000484.1:0-2230 GCA_964245385.1 uncultured Acetobacteraceae bacterium
CGCACCAGCGGCGAGCTCTTCGACACCGTCTCGTGGTAGTCGCGTAGCCGCAGATCGTCGAGCCGGGCGCCGAGCAGGCTGACGGTGCCGGTCACCCGCGGGCCGTCGATCGGGATGCGGGGGATCTTGGCGGGATCGACCGTGGCGGGCGGGGCGACGTGCTCGGGCTCGTGGCCGGGCGGCGCCGGGTTGAGCGACGGTGGCGGCGTCTGGCTGGCGGGCGTGCTTCGGGTGGCCACCGCCGGCTGCGGGCGCGCACGCGGCGGCGAGACGGCGCCTCCAGCGTCGCGGCGCCGGGCACGCCCAGCTGGGCCAGGGCCCGGCGCAGGTCGTCGACCAGCAGGTGGAACGGCCGGGTGCGCGTGGTGTCGCGCCCGACCAGCACCAGGTCGGCGCCGGCGGCCGGGTGGTCGCGGAGCAGCAGCCGCGCGGCCTCGCGCAGACGGCGGCGGGTGCGGTTGCGCACCACCGCGTTGCCGACCTTCCTGGTGACGGTGAAGCCGAGCCGGGCCGGCGCCGCGTCGCCGCGCGCCAGCGCCTGCAGCACCAGGCCCGGCATCGCCGCCTTGCGGCCGCCGGCGGCGACGCGCAGGAACTGTGCCCGACGCTTCAGCCGGACCGCGGGCGATGCCATGGCCTCACTTCCACGGCGCCGGCCGCAAGGGCGACCGGCGGATCATCAGGCGGAAAGGCGCTTGCGGCCCTTGGCACGGCGATTGGCGAGCACGCGTCGGCCGCCGACGGTTTCCATGCGGGCGCGGAACCCATGGCGGCGCTTGCGAACCAGCTTGGACGGTTGATAGGTGCGCTTCACGACGACACTTTCCTGTTCGACGAAGTCTGGCCTGTTGGACGAGGTCTGGCCTGTTGGACGGGATCCGGCCTGGTGGACGAGATCCGGAGCCGCGCCCGCGGCCGCGGCGATCCCTTCCGAAGAGCCGCGGCTTATAGTCGTGCGGGGCCGCTCGCGTCAACTCGACAACGTGGCGCCGCCGGTCGGGTTGGCCTAAACCGGCAGTCGGAACAGGGAGCCTGCCGCATGACTCGAACCGCCGAGGACCAGGTCCTGATCGATACGTTGTTGCAACGTGCCGAGCAGGCGGAAGCCCAGCTCGGGGAGAAGCTTCACGAGCACGAGCGGGCGCTGTCGCGGCTGCGCCACGACCTGCGCGGCATCCTGTCCCCCGCCCTGCTGCTCGCCGACCGGCTGCTGACCAGCCAGGACCCGCTGGCCAAGCGCACCGCCGAGACCATGATCCTCACCATCGAGCGCGCCGAGAAGGCGCTGGCGAAGAAGGCCTGAGATCACCCGCCGCCGCGGCCGGGACGCCCGACCATGAACCTGCCGCCCGAAGCGCAGCGCATCCCGCAGCATCTGCTCGACCACGCCAGCCTGCTGTCCGACCGAACGTCGATGCTGCCGCTGCTGCCGCGCGGGGCGGTGTTCGCCGAGGTCGGCGTCGGGCTCGGCGACTTCTCGCGCGCCATCCTCTCGGTCTGCGAGCCCGCCCTGTTCCTGGCCATCGACCGCTTCGACCTGCACGAGCTGCCCGAGCTGTGGGGTCAGCCGACCGCGCGGCTGTTCGGCGGCCGCAGCCACGGCGAGGCCTACCGCGCGCGCTTCGCCGACGAGGTGGCCTCGGGCCGGCTGCGTGTCCTCGCCGGCGACAGCCACGACCGCCTCGAGGAGCTGCGCGACGGCAGCGTCGACGTGATGTATATCGACGCCGACCATCGCGAGGAGGCGGTGCGCCGCGACCTCACCGCCGCGCGCCCGAAGCTGCGCGATGGCGGCTGGATCATCCTCAACGACTACCTGATGGTGGCAGCCCTCGGCGACGCCATACCGTACGGCGTCGTCAACGCGACCAACGCGTTCATGATCGAGCACCAGTGGGGCGTGCGCTACTTCGCCCTGCAGACGCGCATGTTCTGCGACGTGGCGCTGCGCCAGCATCGGGTGCTGCGCGACGCCGCGGCGTCCGACGAGGCGCTGGCCGCCGAGCGCGACCGGCTGCGCGCCGACCTGCACGCGCTGCGCCGGTCCGGCTCCTGGCGCGCGCCGGCGCCGCTGCGGGCGCTGTCGCGGCTCACCGGCCGCCCGCTCAGGCGCTTGCTCGGCTGAGCCGCACCTGGCGGGCAGCCGGCCCGCTCAGGATGCCTTCGGCGCCATCCCGTCGCGCTGGATCAGCTCGATCTTGTAGCCGTCCGGGTCCTCGACGAAGGCGAT
>CAXTNB010000485.1:0-2228 GCA_964245385.1 uncultured Acetobacteraceae bacterium
CAGCAGGTCGCCGAGCGGATCGGGCGTGTAGTACAGGCTGCTGTAGCGGGTGAAGACGGAGCTCTGCAGGCTGACGGCGCCGATCTCCTTCTGCAGCGACAGGATCGCGAAGTCCGTGATCTCGCGCTGATGCTCGGTGAGGTCGGCGCTGTCGGCGTCGCCGACGCCGTCCACCGACAGCCCGAGCGACGGGGTCTGCCCCGGGTTGTCGGGGATCTGGAAGAATTCGTTGGACACCCCGGCCAGCAGGCTGATCCGGGTGTCGCTGTCGACCAGCCAGGAGAGGTGCGCGAGCCCGTGGCCCTGGTTGCTGAGGTCGTGGACGGCGTTGAAGCTGCCCACCGGGTTCTCGATGCCGACGCGGTCGTGCAGCAGGTCGCCGGTGACGAAGTAGTCCACCTGGCCGACATGGCCGCCGTAGGAGAACGAGGGCTGGAACTCGTCCCGCGCGCCGCCATAGATCGAGATCTCGCCGCCCGGATCGGTGGTGCCGCTCTTGGTCGTGATGTCCACCACGGCGGCGGTGTCGAAGCCGTACTGCGCCGGAAGCGCCCCGGTGATCAGCGACAGCCCGTGCGCGAACCGGGTCTCCAGCGCCTGTCCGAACACGGAGAGTCCCTCCGGCAGCTGCACGCCGTCGAGGCGGAACTGCACCTCGTTGTGGTCGCCGCGGACGTGGATCTGGCCGTAGGAGTCCTGCGCGACGCCGGGCGCCTGCAGCAGCACCTGGTTGAGCGGCGTGTCGTCGCCCTGCGGGATGGTCTGCAGCGCGCCGCGTCCGAACCGATAGACGGTGGCGCCGAGGTCGGGCTCCAGCGCGCTGCGCGCCCGGTCGAGGCGCGCCGTCACCGTGATCATCTCCGGCGCCGGAACCGGTGCGGTCGCGGGGTCGGCCGCGACCTGCGCCCGGACCGCGCGCGGCATCCCGGCCGCGGCCGCGGCGAGCAGGCCGACGCGGAACAGCAGGCGCCAGCGTGCCATCGCGAGATCCTCCCGAGCCGGCGTCGCGTGCCGGACGCGTATGATATAACATACCATATGACGTTATAAGATATCATCCGAGCGGCGCTGTCTACGGCCGCGGCGCGCCCGTCGTGACGCGGCCGTCAGGCCAGGGCGGTCTCCGGGCGGTGGGCCTCGCCGCCGGCGACGACCGTGCAGGCGGCGCAGATCCCCTCCGCCTCGATCGTCGAGGCGGAGAGCCGGAAGCCGACATCGCGCGCCGCTGCCAGCAGCGCGCGGTCGATGCGCTTGTCCTCCAGCTCCACCACCCGCCTGCAGCGCGTGCAGATCAGGAACTGGGCGACGTGGTGGCGGTCGTGCTCGTTCTCGTGGCTGGCGTGCACGCAGCCGACGAAGGCGGAGAGCCGCTCGACCTTGTGGATCAGGCCCTGCTCGAGCAGGAAGTCGAGCGCCCGGTAGACGGTCGGCGGCGCCGCACCCTTGTGCCGGGCACGCAGCTGGTCCAGCAGGTCGTAGGCGCCGGCCGGACGGTCGCTGTCCAGCACCAGCCCGAGCACCAGGCGACGCAGCTCGGTCAGCCGCGTGCCGCGCTGGCTGCAGGACGATGCCGCGCGTGACAGCAGGGCGTTGGTCGCGTCGGTGAACGGGACAGCGGGCACGGAGGACCTTCCATCTGACTAGGCGGTACCATAGCGGTCGGACGTCGCCGCGGAAGCGCGAAATCCGACGGCTTCCGCACGCCCGATAAAACGTTATATTGTTCTGAATGAGGTCGGTGTCGAGTGGGAAGGGACAGCCTATGCGCGCTCGCGAGGGATCCGGCGGCCGCCGGCGCGGCATCGCCCTGACGCTGGCGATGCTGCTCGCTCCGGCCGCCGCCCAGGCCAGCGCCGCCACGTCCGGCATCGTCGCGGCGGAGAACTTCTACGGCGACGTCGCGGCCCAGCTCGCCGGCCCCGGCTGGAGCGTCACCAGCATCCTGAGCAATCCCGACCAGGACCCGCACCTGTTCGAGGCGAGCCCGTCGATCGCGCGCGCGATCGCCGGCGCCCGTATCGTCGTCTTCAACGGCGCGGACTATGATCCGTGGATGGACAAGCTGGTCTCCGCCGCACGATCCACCCGCCGGCAGACGATCGTCGCGGCGGCGCTGACCGGACACCGCGCCGGCGACAACCCGCATCTCTGGTACGATCCCGCCACCATGCCGGCGGTGGCGCGCGCCCTGTCCGCCGACCTCGCCGCCGACGATCCGTCGCACCGCG
>CAXTNB010000486.1:0-2219 GCA_964245385.1 uncultured Acetobacteraceae bacterium
AATGGTAGTCCCATACCCCTTCGAGCAGCATGGTGCGGGTCACCACCTGGCCGGCGTGGCGCATCAGGTACTCGAGCAGCCGGAACTCGCGCGGCTGCAGGTCGATCTTCTGCCCGCCGCGGCGCACCGCGCGCGACAGCAGGTCCATCTCGAGGTCCGACACCACGAGCTTGGTCTGCGGGCCGCCTTCGCCGCGGCCGCGCCGGTACAGCGCCTCCACCCGCGCCAGCAGCTCGGCGAACGCGAACGGCTTGGTCAGGTAGTCGTCGCCGCCGGCCTTGAGCCCCGCCACCCGCTCGTCGACCTGGGCCAGCGCCGAGAGCAGCAGCACCGGGGTCGCGTTGTTCTGCGCGCGCAGGGTCTCGAGCAGGCGCAGCCCGTCGATGCCGCCCGGCAGCATCCGGTCCAGGATGATGCAGTCGAAGCTCTCGCTGACGGCGAAGAACAGGCCCTCCTTGCCGTTGTCGACCTGCTCGACGACGTGGCCGGCTTCCTTCAGCCCCTTGGCGACGAAACCGCGGACGGTGGGATCATCCTCGACCAGCAGGATACGCACGTCATCGACCTCTCAACGTCTCGGTCATCCGCATTCCGGCGAGATGGCCCGTCATCCGGCGTCGTCGGCCGGGCGCCGGCCGACCACCACCGGCACCTCGATGGCCGCGCCGCGGCGATGCACCAGCAGGCGGATCGAGCTGCCGGGGGCGGCGGCGGCGACCGCCCGGATCAGGCTGCGCGCGTTGTCGACCTTGTCGCCGTTGACGGAATCCACCTCGTCGCCGGCGCGCAGGCCGGCGCGCATCGCCGGTCCGGTGTGGTCGATGGCGACGATCGCCACCCCCGGGTTCGGGTCCGGCTGGTCCTCCAGCGTCACCCCGAGCCAGCCGCGGTCGATATGGCCCTTCTGCCGCAGCTGCGCCACGATCGGCGCCACGATCTCCGAGGGGATGCCGAAGCCGATGCCCACCGATCCGCCGGTCGGCGAGACGATGGCGGTGTTCAGCGCCACCACCTCGCCGCTCATGTTGAAGGACGGGCCGCCGGAGTTGCCCGGGTTGATCGGGGCGTCGAGCTGCAGGAAGTCGTCGAACGGACCGGCGCCGATGTCGCGCGAGCGCGCCGAGACGATGCCCGCCGTCACCGAAGAGCCGAGCCCGAACGGGTTGCCGGCGGCCAGGATCCAGTCGCCGACCTCGACCTTGCGGCTGTCGCCCCAGATCACGTAGGCGAGCGGCCGGGACGGCTTGACCGCGATCACCGCGATGTCGGTGAGCTCGTCGGCGCCGAGCAGCTTGGCGGCGAGCTCGGTGCCGTCGGAGAACGAGACCGTGATCTTGTCGGCGCTGCCGACCACGTGGTTGTTGGTCACGATCACGCCGCTCGGGTCGATCACGAAGCCCGAGCCCGCGCCCAGCATCTGCTCGCGCCGCCTGCGCATGCGGTCGCGGAACTGCTTCTCGAACGGCGTGCCGCGCAGCGCCTGCGGCACCTTGACGCGGGCGGCGCTGTCGTCCTCGACGTCCTGGGTCACGGCGATGTTGACCACCGTCGGCACCACCTTTCGCACCAGCGGCGCGAAGCTCAGCGGACCCAGCCGCACCGCGTCGGCGCGCACCGCCGCCGGCACCGTCGGCAGGCTCGCCACCATGTCGTCCGGGTCGGACGCCGCGGCCGGCGACGGGCCTCCCTGCGCCACGCCGGCCGCGCAGCAGGCCGCGAGCATGACGGACCGAAGCATGCCGCTCGCGCGCCGCCTCATGCGGATGCTCCATCCGGGCTGGCCTTCATCGCGCCATGCTAGAGCAGCGGCGGCCGCGTGGATATCGCTTTGCACGACCATGCGGCTGATAACACAGTCGTTTCTCACGGCCCGCGAGCCGGCTCGTCCGGGCGCTCCGGCCAGTCATGCTTGGGATAGCGCCCGCGCAGGTCGCGCCGGGTCTCGCTCCAGGCGCCGCGCCAGAAGCCGGCCAGGTCGCCGGTGATGGCGGCCGGCCGTCCCGCCGGCGACAGCAGCGCGAGCCGCAGCTTCACCCGGCCGCCGGCGAGGCGCGGCGTCTCGCGCAGCCCGTAGAACGCCTGCGCCCGCGCCGCGGCCTGCGGCACCGGCGCGGTGTAGTCGATCGCCGCCCGCCCGCCGGGCAGGGTCAGCTGGGCGGGCAGCTCGCGCTCGATCAGGGCGAGCTGGCGCGGCTCGAGCCGGGCGCGCAGCAGCGACG
>CAXTNB010000487.1:0-2218 GCA_964245385.1 uncultured Acetobacteraceae bacterium
ATCGGCGCCCTGGCGGCGGCGGGCGTGCCCGCCGGCGTGCTGGCGGCGCCGATGATCCCGGGACTGAACGACAGCGAGCTCGAGCGCATCCTGCGGGCGGCGAGCGCGGCCGGCGCCAGCGACGCCGGCTACGTGCTGCTGCGGCTGCCGCTCGAGCTGCGCGGGATGTTCGAGACCTGGCTGCACC
This sequence comes from uncultured Acetobacteraceae bacterium, assembly GCA_964245385.1. GTDB lineage: Bacteria > Pseudomonadota > Alphaproteobacteria > Acetobacterales > Acetobacteraceae > Lichenicoccus. The sequence goes on from CAXTNB010000487.1 coordinate 188, forward strand.
AGCACTATCCGCAGCGCGCCCGCCACGTGCTGAACCTGATCCGCGAGACGCGCGCCGGCGCGCTGAACGACAGCCGCTTCGGCCATCGCTTCCGCGGCCAGGGCGTCTACGCCGACATGCTGGCGCAGCGCTTCCGGCGGATCGCGGGCCAGCTGCAGCTGAGCGGCCGCGTCGCGCGCGGCGACGTCGAGGCGGCCGACGGCGCAGCTGGCGCTGTTCTGAGCGCCCGGGTCCGGCTAGGGCAGCACCACCACGCCCTTGTGCTTGGCCTTCTGTTCCGGCTCGACGTGGATGTTGATCAGCGCCTCGCCGAGCTCGCTTCGCAGGGCGAGCTCGATCCGGTCGCAGATGTCGTGCGCGGTCTGCACCTCCATATGCCCCGGCACCACCAGGTGGAACTCGATGAAGGTCATCGAGCCGACGCAGCGGGTGCGCACGTCGTGCGCCTCGATGGCGCCGCCCGCGTTCTCCGAGATGACGCGTCGGATCTCGCCCACCGCCTCCTGGTCGACCACCTCGTCCATCAGGCCGCCGATCGAGCGGCGCACCATCTCGAAGCCGACGCGCAGGATGTTCGCCGCCACCAGTGCGGCGAGCACCGCGTCCAGCCACAGCCATCCGGTCAGCGGCACCAGCGCGAACCCCGCCAGCAGGCCGGCCGAGCTCCAGACGTCCGACATCACGTGCCGGCCGCCGGCCGCCAGCGCCGGCGAGCGGCGCGCCCGTCCGGCGCGGACCAGCGCCAGCGCCCAGACCCAGTTCAGCACGCCGGCGGCGGCGTTGAGCCCGATGCCGAGCAGCGGCGCGCTCGGCGCGTGCGGATGATGCCAGCCGATCCAGGCCTGGACCGCGATGGCCGACGCGGTCAGCAGCACCATCGTGCCTTCCACCACGGCGGAGAGGTACTCGGCCTTGTAGTGGCCGTACGGGTGGTTGGCGTCGGCCGGACGCGCGCTGACCGAGAGCGCCAGCAGTGCCGCGATCGCCGCCACCACGTTGATGATGCACTCGATCGCGTCGGAGTACAGTGCCACGCTGCCGGTGACGGCGTAGGCGGCGTACTTCAGCGACAGCGACGCTGCCCCAGCCGAGCCGGAGGACGAGGCTCAAGGGCCGGCTCCCAAGGATCGGGCTCAGACGGCGCCGGCCAGGGCCAGCGCGCAGGGGCCGTCCTGGCCGTGCTCGATCTGGAAGGTGGCGTGGCCGATGCCGTAGCGTCGGCGCAGGTCCTCGGCGGCGCCGCGCAGCCAGGCGTCGTCGGTCGGCAGGTGCGGCCGCACCAGGTGGGCGGTGAGCGCGGTCTCGGTGGTCGACATGCCCCAGATATGCAGGTCGTGCAGGTCGGTGACGCCGGGCAGGGCGCGCAGGAAGCCCTCCACCGCGTCGCGGTCGATGCCCGGCGGCACCGCGTCCAGCGCCAGCTCGAGCGAGCGGCGCAGCAGCGACCAGGTGCCGGCGACGATCACCACCGACACCAGCAGGCTGACCGCGGGGTCGATCCAGCGCCAGCCGGTGCACCAGATCAGCGCGCCGGCCAGCACCACCGCGGCCGCCATCGCCGCGTCCGAGGCCATGTGCAGGAAGGCGCCGCGCAGGTTGACGTCGCCGTGGCGGCCGCGCGCGAACAGCAGCGCGGTGGCGCCGTTGACCAGGATGCCGGCGAACGCCGCCGCCATCACCAGCCGGCCCGCCACCGGCGCCGGCTCGAGCATCCGCCGCACCGCCTCCCCGGCGATGCCGCCGGTGATCACCAGCAGCACGATCGCGTTGCCCAGCGCCGACAGGATCGAGCAGCGCCGCAGGCCGTAGGTGAAGCGCCCCGAAGGCTGCCGGCGGCCGAGCCGCTGCGCCACCCAGGCGGCGGCCAGCGCCAGCACGTCGCCGAGATTGTGCCCGGCATCGGCGAACAGCGACAGCGAGTGCGCGACCACGCCGCAGGCCGCCTCCGCCAGGACGTAGCCGAGGTTCAGGGCGATGCCGATCGCGAACGCGCGCCCGAAATCCGCCGGCGCATGGTGATGGTGATGGTGA
>CAXTNB010000488.1:0-2218 GCA_964245385.1 uncultured Acetobacteraceae bacterium
CTGGTGCTTCACGCCCGGCGCGCCAGGCGACGCCGAGCGTGAAGCACCAGGTCTCCGGCCAGATCGAGGGCAGGAAGGCGAGGTCGCAACGCTGCGCGCGCACCAGCGACACCGCCTCGGCCTCGCGGTAGGCGCCGGTCACGTCGAGGCAGCCGGCCTCGAGCAGCGCCTCGTCGTCCGGGGTGTGCCCGACCACGACGAAATCGAGATCCAGCGCGCGCGCGCGGGCATCGAGCAGGCAGGCGAGCAGCACGGCGAAGCCCTTCTCCACCCCGATGCCGCCGATGACGCAGATCCGGGTGCGTCGCGGCGTCGGCGCCAGCAGCGCCGGCGGCGCCGGGTCCGGGTCGGCGAAACGCTCGAGCGGCAGCGCCGGCGCGTCGTCCTCCCAGGGCACGACCACCGGGCGGAGCTGCGGGAAGTGGCGCGCGATCCGCCGCGCGGCATCCTGCGAGGGTGCCAGCACGCGGCGCGCCTCGGACAGCTCGATCGCCGAGCGACGCAGCAGCGAGGCCGGCGTGATCGCCTCGCCGAGGTTGCTGCCCTGCACCGCGATGCAGGCCTCGCAGCCGGCGACGTCCGGCTCGCCGCAGTAGCGTCCCGACGGTCCGACCAGGGCGATGCGCGCGCAGAACCAGGCATAGTCGTGCAGGTGCACGTCGTACGGGATGCCGAGCCGCCGGCACAGCGTGCGCAGCGCCGGGTGGTGGCCGAGCAGGTGGTGCCACTCGGCATGCAGCGGCCCCTCGGCGGCGAGCAGCGCCAGCAGCCGGTCCATCTCGCGCGGCAGCGCGTAGCGCAGGTTCGGGAACTGCCGCCGGTCCGCCTCCTCGCCGTCCGCGACCAGGGGATCGCCCGCCTCCGGCACGTCGACCAGGCAGGCAGCACCGCGCGGCCGCAGCACGATCGGCCGTATGCCCTGCGCCGCCAGCGCCCGCGCCCGCGCCCGCACCACGCGCTCGACCCCGCCCGCCTCGTCGTGGGTGATGAGCAGCACCGCGCGCGGCGGCGACGCGCGTCCGGCCGCCAGGCGCAGCCGGTCGATGCGGCGGCGCGCCGGCGCCAGCGGGTCGGCCGCGACGTGCGCCGCGATCTCGGCGGCGTAGCCCGGCTGCCGCCGCTCCAGGATGGCGAGGTTGCGCGCCATCAGGGCGCGCCGCGCGGCGGCGAACGAGACGCGGCCGACGTGGCCCACGAAGGCGTCGGGCGCGCCGACGTGGCGCCAGCCGAGCGCGCGCGCGCGCAGGCAGAACTCGTTCTCCTCGCCGTAGCCCTGCGCGAACAGGTCCTCGCGCAGCGGGCCCACCTGGTCCAGGCAGTCGCGACGCAGGTACCAGCAGAAGCCGTTGCCGGTCGGCACCTCGACCGCGCCGCGGCCGCGGTTGGCGGCTCGCGCGAACGCCATCAGCCGTCCGGTCTCGGCGAGGTCCGGCACCGGGTTGGCGGCGCGGACGTCGGGGTAGCTGAGGATGCTGGCGTCGTTGGAGAGCGGTGTGGCGGTGCCGATGTCGGGTGCCGCGTACACCGCCTCGCGCAGCGCCGCCGTCCAGTCGCCGGCGACCAGCGTGTCGCTGTTCAGCAGCAGCGCGTCGCGCCGGCCGCAGGCGGCGATGCCGGCGTTGGCGCTGGCCGGGAAGCCGCGGTTGGCCGCGTGCCGGATCAGGCGGATCGCACCCTCCCCCGCCAGCCGCCGCAGCGCCTCGGACAGCGCCGGCTCCGGCGAGGCGTCGTCCACCACCACGATGCGGCTCGCGGCCGGGACGGTCGCGCGCACGCTGTCGATGCACTCGAGCGTGCGGCGCAGGTGCCGGAACACCGGGATCACCACGTCGAAGTCGGGGTTGGGCGGCCCCGCCCGCGCGCTCGCCCGCGCGGGCCGGCGACGCCGCGACAGCCCGAGCAGCAGGCCGGGATCGAGGGGGCTGCCGGTCAGCGCGCCGCCGTCCTCGGCCAGCAGCCGCACCGGACCCGGAGGCAGCTCGGCGGCGGCCAGGAACAGCCGGCGCGGACGGGCGAGCGGGATCTCGCTGTCGATCCGCTCGGCGAACGTCGCCAGCCTGAGCTGCCGGCGGCTGCCGTCCTCGCCCAGCACGGTCAGCCGCGGCACCCGCTCCGGCTCGCCGGGATGCCACAGCCAGCCCGACACGGCGCCAGCGGCGGCCTCGACGAAGCCTTCGCTGCGCAGGATCGAGCGCAGGTCGAGCGGGCTGCCGAGCAG
>CAXTNB010000489.1:0-466 GCA_964245385.1 uncultured Acetobacteraceae bacterium
GATGCAGCCCGGGTTCGACGCGGACGGGGTGCTGCACGTCTGCTCCGACCGCGCCGGCTGGTGGAACCTCTACCGGGTCGGGGCGGATGGCGCGCTGACGCCGCTGTGCCCGATGCGGCGCGAGATCGGCGTGCCGCCCTGGCTGTTCGGGCAGCGCTCCTACCGGTTCATGCCCGACGGCAGCGTGATCGCCGCCGCGATCGAGCAGGGACGCGTGCTGCCGCTGCACATCAGCGGCGGGGTCGCGCGCACGCTGCCGATCGGTCCGGTGGCGGAGTGCCCGGTGCTGCTGTCAAGCGCCGACGGGCCGCGGCTGGCCTGGCTGCGTGCGGCGCCGGACCAGGCGGCGGCGGTGGTGACGGCGCCGTTCCCGCGGCACGCGCCGGCAGCGCCCTTGGTCGTCGCCGCGTCGCACGCGCTGTCTCTAGAGGCGGATGATATCGCGGTGGCCGAGGCGATACGCTGC
>CAXTNB010000489.1:476-2217 GCA_964245385.1 uncultured Acetobacteraceae bacterium
ACTACGCGCCGACCAACGGTCGCTACGCGGTGCCGTCGGAAGAACGGCCGCCGCTGGTGGTGATGGCGCATGGCGGTCCGACCGGGATGACCAGCGAGGCGTTCTCGCTGCGCGTGCAGTGGTGGACCAGCCGCGGCATCGGCGTGGTCGACGTCAACTACCGCGGCTCGACCGGTTTCGGACGCAGCTATCGCGAGCGGCTGGACGGGCAGTGGGGCGTGGTCGACGTCGATGACTGCATCGCCGCCTGCACCCACCTGATCGACGCCGGACGCGCCGATCCGGCGCGGATCGCGATACGCGGCAGCAGCGCCGGCGGCTTCACCGTGCTGGCCGCGCTGACCCGCTCGACGCTGTTCTCGGCCGCCGCGTGCCTGTACGGCATCGGCGAGCTGCGCAGCCTCGCGCAGGAGACCCACAAGTTCGAGCGTCACTACCTGGACCGGCTGCTGGGCCGCCTGCCCGAGCACGGTGCGACCTACGACGCGCGCTCGCCGATCCGCCACCTCGACGCGCTGCGCTGCCCGGTGATCTTCTTCCACGGCACGGAGGATCGCGTGGTGCCGATCGCCCAGACGCGCGCCATGGCCCAGGCGCTGCGGCGGCGCGGGATCCGGGTCGCGGTGCACGAGTTCGAGGGCGAGGCGCACGGCTTCCGCCGCGAGCAGACGATCCGCCAGGTGCTGGAGCTGGAGCTCGCCTTCTACGGCGAGCTGTGGGGGTTCACGCCGTCGGGAGCGCAGGGTGATGCGCCGGGATGCCAGGGATGATGCCCAGGCCGTCGAGCACGGCGGCCGCCGGCTGGCCCTGCGGCACGATCAGCAGCTGTCCCGGCAGCGAGCCGCGCAACGCCACCACCGCCCGCTTGGGACACACGCCGAAGCATCCGGCCTCGATGATGCGCACGTCCCGCCGGCGTCCGGCCTGCCGCAGCGCGTCGCGCAGCGCCGTCCGCAGGTCGTCGCGGCCGTCGTCGCCGAAGCCGCCCTTGAGCTTGCCGCCGCACTTGCGGCACAGGATGACCAGCTCCCGCCACGCAGCCTGGCGGGCGCCGATCGGCTGCGATGGCTTGATCTTCTTGCCCACCGGCGGGAACCTGCGGGACCCCCACGGTCGCGTCAAGCGGCGGCGCTCGATTGACAAGCGACGCGTGATCGAGCCGATCATGCGTCCCCGCGGTCGGGCAGGATGCGTCGGCAGAGCGGGCGGCCGCGTGGGAGGGAGTTCTGGTGACGGATCGGCTGGAACCGGGTGGTCCGCAGCGTCCCGGCGCGGACGGCGGGATCGCCCGCCGCGGCTTCTTCATGACCTCGCTCATGACCGGGCTGACGCTGGCCACGCCACGGGCGCTGGCGCAGGTGATCCATACCGACGCCTCGGGCCTGCACGCGGGGGAGGTCATGATCCCGGTCGCCGACGGGCAGATCCCGGCCTACGCCGCGCGCCCGGACGGCGATGGGCCGTATCCGACGGTGCTGGTGATCGAGGAGATCTTCGGCGTCCACGACTACATCAAGGATGTCTGCCGCCGCCTGGCCCGCGCGGGCTACCTCGCGGTGGCGCCCGAGCTCTACGCGCGCCTCGCCGACCTGTCGAAGATGACCGATCCGCAGCAGATCGTGCGGGACGTCATCAGCAAGGCGCCGGACGCCACCGTGGTGCGCGACCTGGACGCCACCGAGGCCTGGGACCGGACCCACGGGCGGGGCGACGAGCGGCTCGCGGTCACCGGCTGCTGCCG
>CAXTNB010000490.1:0-2216 GCA_964245385.1 uncultured Acetobacteraceae bacterium
CTGCTGCGCGGCGTCGCGGTGGTGATGGTGCTGATCGAGCACCTGCCGATCAACTTGGTGGGCTGGCACAGCCCGGGGCTGGACGCGCTCGGCCGCTACTGGCGCGGCTGGCCCGGGGTCGACCTGTTCTTCGTGATCTCCGGCTTCGTCATCGGCCGCAGCCTGCTGCCGATGACGGCCGGCGAAGCGGGCGGGATGCGCTTCCTCAACGACACGCTCGCCTTCTGGACCCGGCGCGCCTGGCGTCTGCTGCCCTCGGCCTGGCTGTGGCTGCTGATCCCGTTCCTGGCCAGCATCGCCTTCAACCGCAGCGGGCTGTTCAGCACACCGCTGGTGAACTACCGCAGCATGATCGCGGGCCTGCTGGACGTCGCCAACTTCCACCTCGCCGACGGCTACGGCCGGCTGCCGTACGGCACCACCTTCCCGTACTGGAGCCTGTCGCTGGAGGAGCAGTTCTACCTGGCGCTGCCGCTGCTGATCTTCCTGTTTCGCCGTCGCCTGCCCTGGCTGCTCGGCCTGGTGGTGCTGGCGCAGTTCCAGGCGCCGCACCTGCCGCTGACGATGACCACGCGGAGCGGCGCGCTGGCGCTCGGCGTGCTGCTGGCGTTCTGGAGCACCACCCCCGCCTGGCGGCTGTGCGAGCCGCTGGCGCTGCGACGCCGCCGCGCCGGCATGGTGATGCTGCTGCTGCCGATCCTGCTGCTGGGGGCGCTCGGCACCGAGCAGGTGGTCGGCCCGAGCCTCGAGGTCGGGCTGATCGCCCTGGTCGCCGGCGTGCTGGTGTGGGTCGCGAGCTACGACCGGGACTACCTGGCGGCCGGCCTGCTGCCGCGTCGCGTGATGCTGTGGCTGGGCAGCCGCTCCTACGGCATCTACCTGATCCACATCCCGGCCTTCGCCGCGACCCGGGAGATCTGGTTCCGCCTGTCGCCGCCGGGCACGGTGTTCGACGGCGGCTCCTGGCGCTGCTTCGCCGCCACCGCGCTGGTGCTGGTGCTGTCGCTCAGCGAGCTGAACCACCGGCTGGTCGAGCAGCCGCTGCGCCGCCACGGCGCCGCCGTCGCCGGACGGATGATGCGTCGGCGGCTCGCGTCGTGAGGTGGCGCCGCCGGCGCCGGGCGCCCGATCCCGAGCCCGACCCTGCTTCCGACCCCGGGTTGGGCGCGCTGCCGCCGGGGGCCGGGATCGGCCTGCGCGACGCGCAGCTGCGCGGCTGGTTCCAGAACGCCACCGGCGAGCTGTTCCGCGGCTTCGACGTGCGGGCCGACGACGTGGTGCTGGACGCCGGCTGCGGCGACGGCGGCAACGCCGCGTTCTGCGCCCGGCTCGGCGCGCACGTGATCGTGGCCGACATCGATCCCGGCTGCGTCGCCGCCGCGCGCGCCCGCCTGCAGGGCAGCGGCGCGCGTCGCGTCGAGGCCCTGGTCAGCGACTGCGATCCGATCCCGCTGCCGGGCGAGCTCGCGCCCCGCATCGTCTGCACCGAGGTGCTCGAGCACGTGGCCGACCCGGCGCGGCTGATGGCGGAGCTGGTTCGCGTCGGCCGGCCCGGCGCGCTCTACCTGCTGACGGTGCCCGACCCCGCCGCCGAGCGGCTGCAGCAGCGCCTCGCCCCCGAGCTGTACTGGCGGCCGCCGAACCACCTGCGCATCTTCGGGCGCGACGAGTTCGCGTCCCTGGTGCAGTCGGCCGGCCTGCGTGTCGAGAGCCGCGGCTGCTACGGCTTCTACCAGGCGCTGTGGTGGGCGATGTTCTGGAGCTGCGACGTGCCGCTGGAAGCGCCGTTCCACCCGGCGCTGCAGCACTGGGAGCGCAGCTGGAACGCGCTGCTCGACACCCCCGCCGGCATCGCGGTGAAGCAGGCGCTGGACGACGCCCTGCCCAAGAGCCAGCTCATCGTCGCGCGCAAGCCCGGGGCGCTTGAACCGGCGCGCGAGCCGGCCTGATCAGGCGGTGCGCTTCAGCTCGGCGTCGAACTCGGGCACGGCGCGGAACAGGTCGGCGACCAGGCCGTAATCCGCCACCTGGAAGATCGGCGCCTCGCCGTCCTTGTTGATGGCGACGATGACCTTGCTGTCCTTCATGCCGGCCAGGTGCTGGATCGCGCCGGAGATGCCGATGGCGACGTAGAGGTCGGGCGCCACGATCTTGCCGGTCTGCCCCACCTGGTAGTCGTTGGGCACGAAGCCCGCGTCCACCGCCGCGCGCGACGC
>CAXTNB010000491.1:0-2211 GCA_964245385.1 uncultured Acetobacteraceae bacterium
AATCGTCGTCGTCCATCGCCGGCAGGTCGTCATGCACCAGCGAGTAGGCGTGCAGCATCTCCACCGAGGCTGCGGCGCGCGCCGCGCAGGTCGGCGACACCCCGAACAGCGACGCCACCTCCATCACCAGGAAGCCGCGCAGCCGCTTGCCGCCGCCGAGTGCCGCGTAGCGCATCGCCTCGACCAGCCTTGCCTCGCCGCCCGCCACGGGAGGGATCAGCCGGTCGATCACCGTCTCGATGGCGCCGGCGCGCGCGGCGAGCAGCGCCTGCAGGGTCTGGTTCACGCGCCCCGCCTCAGTCGAGCGGCCGCAGTTCGGTGCCGCCGTCGGCACGTTCGACGATCGCCTGCACGCGCGCCTCCGCCTGCGCCAGCTTGGCCTCGCAGTGCCGGCGCAGGGCGGCGCCGCGCTCGTAGCAGAGGATCGCGTCCTCGAGCTTCTGCTGGCCGCCCTCCAGCCCGCGCACGATCTTCTCCAGCTCCGCCAGTGCGTCCTCGAACGAGAGCTGCGATAGGGTGTCGGACATCGTGGCCCCGCTTGCTGCCTGTGCGCCCAGGGGATAGCCCGCAGGTCCGGCAGGTGAAAGAGGGCGCGTGGCTCATGCCGTGGCGGCAGGCTCCGCCCGACGCCGGATCACGAAGCAGAGCACGCCGTTCTCCTCGCTGAAGGCCACCAGCGCGTGGCCGGTCTCGCGGCAGAAGGACTGGAAGTCGGCCACCGCGGCGCGGTCGGTGGCGAGCACGCGCAGCCGCTCGCCGGGCCGCATCGCGCGCAGCGCGCGGTTGGCGCGCAGCACCGGCAGCGGGCAGCTCAGCGCCTTCACGTCCAGCAGCGTCTCAGCCATGCACGGCACCTCCGGAGCAGCCCGCGCCGCCGCGTCGCCTCCTGGCAGCGGGGTCGGCGGGGGTGCATGATAAGGCAAATCATGCGCGGGAGGAGGCGGACATGGCCGACATCAAACCGGACGCCACGGCGGATTTCCGGATCGGCATCGATTTCGGGGGCACCAAGATCGAGATCGCGGCCCTCGGCCACGACGGCAGCTCGCTGCTGCGGCGACGCGTCCCCAACCCGGGCCGCTACGAGGACGCGATCCACGCCATGGTCGGGCTGGTGCAGGAGAGCGAGCACGAGCTGCGCGGGGTGGCCTCGGTCGGCATCGGCATCCCCGGCGCGATCAGCCCGGACAGCGGCCTGGTCAAGAACTGCAACTCGACTTGGCTCAACGGCAAGCCGTTCTCGCGCGACCTCAGCGAGGCGATGGCGCGCGTCGTCCGGGTCGAGAACGACGCCAACTGCTTCGCCCTGTCCGAGGCGGTCGACGGCGCCGCGGAGGGCAAGCGGGTGGTGTTCGGCATCATCCTGGGCACCGGGGTCGGCGGCGGCATCGTCGTCGACGAGCGCGTGCTGACCGGGCCGCACCACATCGCCGGCGAATGGGGCCACACGCCCCTGCCCTGGCCGCGGCTGGAGGAGTTCCCGATGCCGACCTGCTTCTGCGGCAACGTGGGCTGCATCGAGCGCTTCCTGTGCGGCTCCGCACTGGCCTCGGACTGCGACGGGCCGGGGGCGCGCGACGCCAGCACGATCCCGCAGCGCGCCGCCTCAGGCGACGAGCGCGCCGTCGCGGCGCTGGCGCGCCATTCCGACCGGCTGGCCCGCTGCCTGGCGATGGCGGTCAACTTCCTCGACCCCGACGCGGTGGTGATCGGCGGCGGCCTGTCCAACATGTCGCACCTCTACGACGAGGTGCCGGCGCTGATCGCGAGCCGCGTGATCAGCCCGCGCTTCACCACGCCGATCCTGCGCAACGTGCACGGCGACAGCTCGGGCGTGCGCGGCGCCGCCTGGCTGTGGCCGCGGGCGCAGCTGCGCGGCCACATGACCAGCCTCTCCTGAGCCCGCCGCCGAGGCCGGCAGCACGCCGTTGCGGCGGATCGGCCGCGGCGTGGGAACGCCCACCGGATGCGTCGGGCTCAGGCCGATCCCGCCCGGTGGCGGCTCGCGCGGGTCACGCCGCCACGGTCGCCTCGAGTTGCGCCGCCTGCCGCAGCGCCTCGTCGAGCGCCTTCTGCCGCTGCTCGGCGCCGGTGGCCACGCCCTCGGCGCGTATCGCCTCGATGTCGGGCAGGCCGATGAAGCCGAAGGCGCCGCGCAGGTAGGATTCCTGGTGCTCGAACGCCGCGTGCGGCGAGGCCGGACCGTAGAAG
>CAXTNB010000492.1:0-2208 GCA_964245385.1 uncultured Acetobacteraceae bacterium
TCTTCTTGACGATGCCGATCAGCAGGATGATGCCGATGATGCCGATGATGTCGAGGTCGGCGCCGGCGATCTGCAGCGCGAGCAGCGCGCCCACTCCGGCAGACGGCAGGGTGGAGAGGATGGTGATCGGGTGTGCGAAGCTTTCGTAGAGCACGCCGAGCACGATGTAGACGGCGACGACGGCGGCCAGGATCAGCATCAGCTCGTTGGACAACGACTTCTGGAACGCCGAGAGCACGCCCTGGTAGGAGGAGGTGAACGTGTCGGGCAGGCCGATCGCCTGTTCGGCACGCTCGATATCGGCGACCGCGCTGTCCAGCGACGTGCCTTGCGCGAGGTTGAACGAGATCGCGGCAGACGGGAACTGGGCGAGATGCTCGATCTGCAACGGGCCGCTCGTCTCGGAGAGGTGCACGAGGGCGGCGAGCGGCACCTGGCCGGCGGTGGCGGTGGAGGACGGCAGGTAGATGGTGCGCATCGCGTCGTTGAGGCTGCGTATGTCGCTCATGTCGGCGTTCATGATGACGCGGTACTGGTTGGATTGGGTGTAGAGCGTCGAGACGATGCGCTGGCCGAACGCGTCGTAGAGCGCGTTGTCGATGCTCGACGGCGTGATGCCGAAGCGTGCCGCGGTGGGCCGGTCGATCACCATCTGCAACTGGCGGCCGTTGGTGGACAGGTCCGTGCTGACGTCGCGGAACACCGGCATCGACTGCATCTGCTGGACCAGGCGCGGCACCCACTGGTTCAGCGGCGGCGAGTCCGGGTTTTCCAGGAAGAAGTTGTACTGCGCGCGGCCGACGGTGCTGTCGATGGTGAGGTCCTGCACCGGCTGCATCGTCATCGTGACGTTCGCAACGCCGGCGATCTCGTCCTGCAGCCGGCGGATCACCGCGGTGATGCTGTCGCTGCGCTGGCCGCGCGGCTTCAGCGTGATCAGCATGCGGCCGCTGTTCAGCGTGGTGTTGGTGCCGTCCACGCCGATGAAGGAGGACAGGTTGGCGACGTCGTGGTCGCGCAACACGGTGTCGGCGAGAAGCTGCTGTTCGGTGGCCATGGCGCTGAAGGAAACGTCCTGCGCCGCCTCGGTGATGCCCTGGATCACGCCGGTGTCTTCGACCGGGAAGAAGCCCTTGGGGATCTCGGTGTATTGAAACACGGTCAGGCCGAGGGTGACGAAGAACACGACAAGGGTGAGCCCCTGGTGGTCCAGCACCCAGATCAGGCCGCGGTCGTATTGGCGGATGATCCACTCGAAACCGCGCTCCGCGGCGCGGTCGAAGCGGCTGCGGTTCTCCTGCGTGTGGTGGCGCATGATGAGCGCGCACATCATCGGCACCAGGGTGAGAGAGACGACGGCGGAGAGGACGATGGTGACGGCCAGCGTGATGGCGAACTCGTGGAACAGCCGGCCCACCACGTCGCCCATGAACAGCAGCGGGATCAGCACGGCGATCAGCGAGACGGTGAGCGAGATGATGGTGAAGCCGATCTCGCCGGAGCCGCGCAAGGCAGCCTCCAGCGGTTCCTCGCCGTCCTCGATGTAGCGGGCGATGTTCTCGATCATGACGATGGCGTCGTCCACCACGAAGCCGGTGGCGATGGTCAGCGACATCAGCGAGAGATTGTCCAGCGAGAAGCCGAACGCGTACATGCCGGCCAGCGTGCCCACCAGCGAAAGCGGCACGGAGAGGCTTGGTATCAGCGTGGCCGGCAAGGTGCGCAGGAAGACGAAGATGACCAGCACGACGAGCACGACGGCCAGGCCCAGCTCGAACTCCACGTCGGCGACCGAGGCGCGGATGGTGGTGGTCTGGTCGGACAGCACGGCGACGTCGAGGGCCGCGGGCAGCGACTGTTCCAGCTTGGGCAGCAGGGCTTTCAGCGCGGCCACGACGGCGATCACGTTCGACCCCGGCTGGCGCTGGATGTTGAGGATGATCGCCGGCGTGCGGCCGGCCCAGGCGGCCAGCTCGGCGTTCTCGGTGCCCTGCACCACGGTCGCCACGTTCTGCAGGCGCACCGCGTCGCCGTTCTTGTAGGCGATGATCAGATGCTTGTACTCGTCGGCGCTCTGCAGCTGGTCGTTGTTGTTGATCGTGGTGTTCTGCGTGGGGCCGTCGAAATTGCCCTTCGGCGTGTCGGTGTTCTGGTTGCCGATGTCGGTGCGGATGTCGTCGATGGCCAGGCCGTAGGCGGCGAGCGCGC
>CAXTNB010000493.1:0-2206 GCA_964245385.1 uncultured Acetobacteraceae bacterium
CGTCCCGACCTGGCCGCCGACCCGATCATCGTGCATCCCGACGTGCGCCGCATGCTGATGACGATGCGGGTGTACGGCGAGGGCTGCCGCGCGGTCGGCATCTGGGTGGCGCGCGCGATGGACGTGGCGGCGCACGCCGCGAGCCAGGAGCAGCGCGACGAGGCGTCGGACTTCGTGGCGCTGATGACGCCGGTGGTGAAGGCGCTGTTCACCGATCTCGGCTTCGAGGCGGCGAGCCTGGGCGTGCAGGTCTATGGCGGGCACGGCTACATTCGCGAGCACGGCGTCGAGCAGTACGTGCGCGACGCGCGCATCGCCATGCTCTACGAGGGCACCAACGGCATCCAGGCGCTCGACCTGGTCGGGCGCAAGATGCCCGCCCATACCGGCCGCTACCTGCGACGCTTCTTCCATCCGGTCGCGGCGATGATCGCCGAGGGCAAGAAGCAGCCGGGGGTGGCGAAGCTCGCGGAGTCGCTGGAGCGCGCGTTCGGCGCCCTGCAGCTGGCGAGCGCGCAGATCGCCAGCGCGTCGCTCAAGGACGCCGAGGAGGCCGGTGCCGCGGCCGTCGACTACCTGCGCCTGATGGGCCTGGTGAGCATGGGTGCGATGTTCGTGCGCTCGGCCGGCATCGCCCACGCCAGGCAGGCGGACGCGGGCACCGACGCGGGCTTCTACCGCGCCAAGCTCGCCTCGGCGCAGTTCTTCGTCGACCGCATCCTGCCGCAGGCGACCGCCTTGTTCCTGGCGATCAAGTCGGGCAAGGCCTCCACCATGGCGCTGGAGGAGGCCGCCTTCTGAGGCCGGCCGCTGCGAAGGGATAGACGACGTGTCCGAGCGTGAGACCATGGAGTTCGACGTCGTCGTGGTCGGCGGCGGACCGGCGGGGCTGTCGGCGGCGATACGCGTCAAGCAGCTGGCGCCAGAGGCCTCGGTCTGCCTGGTGGAGAAGGGCAGCGAGATCGGCGCCCACATCCTGTCGGGCGCGGTGATCGAGCCGCGCGCGCTCGACGAGCTGATCCCGGACTGGCGCGAGCGCGGCGCGCCGCTGGATACGCCGGCGACCGAGGACCGGATGCTGTACCTCACCGCGACGCGCAGCGTGAAGGTGCCGATGCTGGGCACGGTGATGCCGCACATGAGCAACCACGGCAACTACATCGTCAGCCTGGGCAACGTCTGCCGCTGGCTGGGCGGCCAGGCGGAGGCGCTCGGCGTCGAGATCTATCCGGGCTTCGCCGCCTCCGAGCTGCTGGAGCAGGACGGCCGCATCGCCGGCGTCGCCACCGGCGACATGGGGGTGACGCGCGAGGGCGAGCACGGCCCGAACTTCGCCGCCGGCATGGAGCTGCGCGCGAGCTACACCCTGTTCGCCGAGGGCTGCCGCGGCAGCCTGTCCAAGCAGCTGATGGCGCGGTTCGGGCTGCGGCAGGGCGTCGATCCGCAGACCTACGGGCTCGGCGTCAAGGAGCTGTGGGAGGTCCCGGCCGAGCGGCACCGCCCCGGCCTGGTGCAGCACAGCTTCGGCTGGCCGCTCGACCGCGCGACCTACGGCGGCTCGTGGCTGTATCATTTCGGCGAGAACCTGGTCAGCTACGGCTTCGTGGTCGGGCTGGACTACGCCAACACCTGGCTGTCGCCGTTCGACGAGATGCAGCGGCTGAAGACGCATCCCGCGATCCGCGAACACCTGGAGGGCGGCAAGCGGCTGTCCTACGGCGCCCGCGCCCTGTCCGAGGGCGGGCTGCAGTCGATCCCCCGCCTGAGCTTCCCGGGCGGCGCGCTGCTCGGCGATTCCGCGGGCTTCCTCAACGTGCCCAAGATCAAGGGCACCCACAGTGCCATGAAGTCCGGCATGCTCGCCGCCGAGGCGGTGGTCGAGGGGCTGCAGGGCGGCCGGCCGGCCGAGCCCGCCTCCTACACCGGGCGGGTGCGCTCCTCGTGGCTGTGGAGCGAGCTGCGCGACGTGCGCAACGTGCGGCCGTCCTTCGCCAAGTTCGGCACCTTCGGCGGCGCGCTCTATGCCGGCATCGACGCCATGATCCTGCGCGGCCGCGCGCCGTGGACGTTCCGCCACCGACACGCCGACCACGAGGTGCTCGACGACCGCGCGCGGGCGGCGCCGATCGTCTATCCGAAGCCGGACGGCAAGCTGACCTTCGACAAGCTGTCCTCGGTGTTCCTGTCCAACACCAACCACGAGGAG
>CAXTNB010000494.1:0-2205 GCA_964245385.1 uncultured Acetobacteraceae bacterium
CCTGCCCGCATGCTGATCCTGCCCGCATGCTGATCCTGCAACGCCTGGCGCTGAGCGAGTTCCGCAACTATGCCGGCCTGACCTGGAACCCTTCGGCGCGGATCAGCGTGCTGAGCGGGGCCAACGGCAGCGGCAAGACCAACCTGCTGGAGGCGCTGTCGCTGCTGGTGCCGGGGCGCGGGCTGCGCGGGGCGCGTCTCGGCGAGCTGCCGCGTGCCGATCCGTCTCGGCAGGCGCCGTCGTGCTGGGCGGTGGCGGCGCGGCTCGCCGACGGCGGCGGCTCGTTCGAGATCGGCACCGGCACCACCCCGGAAGCGGCCGCCGGACGGCGCGTGTTCCGGCTGGACGGCCTGCCGGCGCGAAGCCGCGCCGCGGTCGCCGAGCGGCTCAGCGCGGTCTGGCTGACGCCGCAGATGGACCGGCTGTTCATCGAGGGGCCGTCGGCACGCCGGCGCTTCCTGGACCGGCTGGTGCTGGCGCTGCAGCCCGACCACGCCCGCGAGGTGGCGGCGCACGACGAGGCGCTGCAGGGACGCAGCCGGCTGCTGCAGCGGGGCTGCACCGATCTCGCCTGGCTCGACGGGCTGGAGCATGCGCTGGCGCGCCACGCGGTGGCGGTGAGTGCGGCGCGGCGCACCCTGGTCGGCAGGATGAACCTGCTGGCGCGCGCCCCGGCGCCGCAGGACGGCTTCCCGCCGGCGCTGCTGGAGCTGGACTGCGCGGTCGCCGCGCGGCTGGAGCATGCGCCGGCACTGGCGGTGGAGGACTGGCTGCGCGAGGCGCTGCGGGCGCGCCGGCAGCCGGACGCGGCGGCGGGAAGCTCGTCGCTGGGGGCGCACCGTGCCGACCTGCGGCTCAGCGACCTGCGCTCGGGACGTCCGGCGCAGCAGGGCAGCACCGGGCAGCAGAAGGCGCTGCTGATCGGCACCGTGCTGTCGCACGCAGCACTGATCGCGTCGCTGCGCGGCGAGGCGCCGCTGCTGCTGCTGGACGAGCCGCTGGTGCACCTGGACGGCGCGCATCGCGCCGCCCTGTTCGAGGCCCTGCTGCAGCTGCCGGCGCCGGTGCTGCTGACGGGCACCGATGCGGAGCCGTTCGCGCCGCTCGCGGGGCGGGCCGAGATGCTGCGGGTCGCCTGTGGAAAACTTGAGCCGGAGAAGGCTTTTCAGGCGCATGAAGCTGGCTCCGCCGGGGCTGCTGCGGTAGGATGAATCTCCAATATTTATCAGAGATCTGGAGCACCAAGCCGGCATGTCCGACAACGCCGAGCCCACCGCCGCGTCCGCACCGAGGCTGACCGCCGCACCGGCGCCGGAAGCGACGCTGGTCAATGGTCATGACAGCTACGACGCGGCCTCGATCTCGGTGCTCAAGGGGCTGGACGCGGTGCGCAAGCGTCCGGGCATGTACATCGGCGACACCGACGACGGATCGGGCCTGCATCACATGGCGTTCGAGATCATCGACAACGCCGTCGACGAGGCGCAGGCGGGTTTCGCCACCTCCTGCACCGTGGTGCTGAACGGCGACGGCTCGGTCTCGGTGCGCGACAACGGCCGCGGCATTCCCACCGACATGCACGTCGAGGAGGGCGTCAGCGCGGCCGAGGTGGTGCTGACCAAGCTGCACGCCGGCGGCAAGTTCAACCAGAACTCCTACAAGGTCTCGGGCGGCCTGCACGGCGTGGGTGCCGCCGTCGTCAATGCGCTCTCGGAATGGATGGACGTGCGCATCTGGCGCGAGGGCACCGAGCACCGCATCCGCTTCCGGCACGGCGAGACGGAATCGCCGCTGCACGTGGTGGGCCCGAGTGCCGGACCGCGCGGCACCGAGGTGAGCTTCAAGCCGAGTGCGGCCACCTTCGCCAAGACCGAGTTCGAGTTCCCGATCCTCGAACGTCGCTTGCGCGAGCTCGCCTTCCTCAATTCCGGGCTCGAGATCTTCCTGCGCGACGAGCGTCACGCGCCGGCCCACGAACAGCGCTTCATCTACGAGGGCGGACTGGTCGCGTTCGTCGAGTGGCTCGACCGCGGCAAGATCCCGGTGGCGGCGCCGCCGATCACCGCACTCGGGCTGGACAACGCGCAGGGCATACGGGTCGAGTTCGCGCTGTCCTGGAACGACAGCTTCCACGAGACCATGCTGTGCTACACCAACAACATCCCGCAGCGCGACGGCGGCTCGCATCTCGCGGGCTTCCGCCAG
>CAXTNB010000495.1:0-1371 GCA_964245385.1 uncultured Acetobacteraceae bacterium
CTCTTGAAGATGCCGTGGGCGCGCACGACGGGCTGACCGTCCGCCATCACCAGCTCGCTCACGAACACCATGCCGCGCGTGACCTTGGCGATCTCCGGCCGCGCCTCCACCCAGGAGCCGTTCGCGGTGGGACCGAGATAGTCCAGCGACAGGCTGATCGTGGGCAGGATCAGGGTGGCGAAGTCGTTGGCGAACTGCGCCGCGATCGCCATGTGCACGTCGCAGAAGGTGGCCAGCCTGCCGCCGTGGCAGATGCCGAGCGGGTTGCAGTGCCGGTCCTCGACGCGGAAGCCGCCGACCAGCCTGTCGCCCTCGGCCTTGATCCAGAGCGGGCCGCAGGTCTCGTCGAAGCCGCCGGCGGCCGGGAAGCGCACGAAGCCGGATGGCACGCCGTCGGCTTCGCGCCCGCTCATGAACCGCGCAGCGCCTGGGCCAGCTGCAGGGCGAGGTTCATGTCGCCCTCCACACGAAGCTGCCCGGTCATGTAGGCCATGGTCGGATCGAGCCGCCCCTCGATCAGCGCCTCGAGATCCTGCTCTGAGAGCGAGACCCGGCACTCCGACGGCGCGTCCGCGTTCGCCACCCTGTCGCCGTCGATGCGGATGATGCCGGTCTCGCCCAGGTCTAGCGTCACCGGCCGGCTGCCGCCGAGGCGCGCGGACGCGACCTCGCGTACCCGTTCGGTGAGATCGTGCAGTGTCGGCATCGCGCGTGCGGCTCCCCTGCGGGTCGGCTTGATCGGAGGTGACGGCCTGCTTGCCCGATTTGATGCGCAGCGGCAAGGCGCGCGCCGGGTGCCGCCGGTGCCGCGCCGCGTCGGCGGTCACGCCTCGCGCGTCGGGTGGCGGCGTTCGACCCGCGACCTGCCGACGCTTGACGCTCTGATCATTTCGGAGCTAGTCGATAGGCAGATCAGCCTAACGGGCGACGTCGATGCAGGATACGCGGCGCGCGTTGCCGTTGATTTTGATGCTGTGCCCGGCGGTGCCGGCGCTGCTCCTTCCCTGCGCCGGCAGGGCCGCCAGTTTCTACCTGCAGGACCAGTCCGCCCGCGGCACCGGGCGCGCCTACTCCGGCGAGGCGGCGGACCAGGGCCCGGACTCGCTGTGGTGGGACCCGGCCTCGATCGCGGGACTGGAACATTCCGAGATCGACGCGAACCTGACCGGCATCGTGATCTGGTCGGCGGCCAAGGACGGCGGCTCGACCATCGACCGTTTCGGCCAGGTCGGCCCGGTCGGCGGCGACGCCAGGACCTCCGGGCCGGTCTCCGACGGGGTGCTGCCGAGCGGCAGCGCCGCGGTGCGGCTGAACGACGCCTGGTCGGTCGGCATCGCGCTCACCTCGCCGTTCAGCTTCTCGACCAAGTAC
>CAXTNB010000495.1:1381-2175 GCA_964245385.1 uncultured Acetobacteraceae bacterium
CCCCTCGAGGCTGCAGACCGTCGACGCGCAGCCCACCCTGGCCTGGCGCCCGTTCCGCTGGCTCGGGCTCGGCGGCGGCCCGAACATCGAGCACACGCTCGCGGCGCTGAGCTCGGCGCTGCCCAATCTCGGCGCCGGCCAGCCGGACGGGCTGGAGAACCTGCACGTCGACGGCTGGAACGTCGGCTACAATCTCGGGCTGCAGCTGCATCTGCTGGACGATCGCCTGAGCTTCGGCGCCGCCTACCGGTCGCGCATCCGGCACGCGCTGAGCGGCGACCTCGACGTGTCCGGCCTGACCGGCTTCCTGGGCGGCCAGGACTTCTACTCGCGCGGCGCGCGCGCCGACTTCACCACCCCCTGGGCCGCGACCTTCGGCCTGCGCTACCGCGCGACACCGCGGCTGACGCTGGACGCGCAGGTCGTCCATACCGGCTGGAGCGTGTTCAACGAGGTCGACATCACCCAGCCGCTCAGCAGCGTGACCAGCGAGAACTACCACGACACCACCAGCGAGGCGTTCGGCCTCGACTACGCGGTGACGGCGAGCTGGATCCTGCGCGCCGGCGTGCAGTACGATCCCACGCCCACCCCGGATGTCGGGCGGGACCTGCGGGTGCCGGACGCGGATCGCGTGCTGCTGGCGCTCGGCACCACGGTGAAGGTGGCGCAGCGCTTCACCGTCGATTTCGGCGCCTCCTACATCGATGCCGGCTCCGCCCATATCGACCGCAACGCCACCGCCTATGCCGGCACGCCGGTCGCGATCCCGGTGCAGCTGCAGGGCAATGTGG
>CAXTNB010000496.1:0-2174 GCA_964245385.1 uncultured Acetobacteraceae bacterium
GCCGTGGCCGACCACCGCGTTCTCCGCGTAGCCGGTGATGAACAGCACCTTCAGCTCCGGACGCGTGCGGCGCGCCGCATCGGCCATCTGCCGGCCGTTCAGCCCGCCGGGCAGCCCGACGTCGGTGATCAGCAGGTCGATGCGCGCGTTCGACTGCAGCAGCCGCAGGCCCTGGGCGCCGTCCGCCGCCTCGATGGTGGCGCATCGCAGCTCCTGCAGCACCTCGGTGATCAGCATGCGCACCGTGGGCTCGTCGTCGACGACGAGCACCGTCTCGTCGGCGGCCGGGTGCGGCGGCGCCGCCGGGCCGGCCGCCGCGGGCTGCTCCAGCGCCTCGCCGCGGTAGCGCGGCAGGTAGATGCTGATCGTGCTGCCCTCCCCCGGCTTCGAGGCGATCCGCACCTGACCGCCGGACTGCTTGGCGAAGCCGTAGATCATCGACAGGCCCAGCCCGGTGCCCATGCCGATCGGCTTGGTGGTGAAGAACGGGTCGAAGGCGCGCGCGATCACCTCCGGCGCCATGCCGCTGCCGGTATCGGTGACGCGGATCACGACGTAGTCGCCGGGCGGCAGCTCGTGCGCGCGCGCATCCTCCTCGTCGAGCGCCGTGTTCGCCGTGCCGACCGTCAGCAGGCCGCCATCCGGCATCGCGTCGCGCGCGTTGATGCACAGGTTGAGCAGCGCGTTCTCCAGCTGGTTGGGATCGCACAGCGTGGGCCACAGCTGCGGCGCCAGCACCGTGGTGAGGCTGATCTGCGGCCCGACGGTGCGCTGGATCAGCTCGCCCATCTCGACCACCAGCGCGTTGGCGCCGACCGGCTTCGGGTCCAGGGTCTGCCGGCGCGAGAACGCCAGCAGCCGGTGCGTCAGCGCCGCGGCGCGGCCGGCGGCGCCGAGGGCCGCCTCGACGTAGCGGTCGAGCTCGCCGACCCGGCCCTGCGCCAGGCGCGTCTTCAGCAGCTCCAGGCTGCCGGTGATGCCGGTCAGCAGGTTGTTGAAGTCGTGCGCCAGCCCGCCGGTGAGCTGCCCGACCGCCTCCATCTTCTGCGCCTGTCGGAGCTGCGCCTCGGTGGCGCGGAACTGGGTGATGTCCCGGCCCTCGACGACGATGAACTCGATCCGGCCCTGATCGTCGCGCACCGGGTTCAGCGAGAGGTCGTAGATCCGCTCGCACCCGCCCGGCAGCCGCAGGTCGAGCTCGGTGCGGGCGAGCGTGCCGGAGAGGGCGGCGGTGAAGGCGCTCCTGAACACCGCGACCGGTCCCGCCAGGCGGCGGAACCAGGGCGACTCCCAGATCGGCATCCCCCTGCTGTCGGCGATCGCGACCGCGGCCAGGGCGAGTGCGGCACGGTTCGCCTCCAGCACCCTGCCGTCGAGGGCGACGAGCCCGATCAGCTGCGTGGTGGAGTCGAAGATGCCGCGGAACCGCGTCTCGGCCAGCCGCACCGCCCTGGTGCGTTCCTCGACCCGCTGCTCCAGGCTGTCGTTCAGCTCGCGCAGGTCGCGCTCCGCCTGCCTGCGGCCGGTGATGTCGCGTCCCACCGCGACCAGGCGCTCGGGCCTGCCATCCGCGCCCGGGAGCGGCGAGACCACCACGTCCCACCATCGCAGCGTGCCGCCGAAGGTCGGGCAGAACCCCTCGAAGCGGCCGGTGCCGCCGGCGCGCGCCTCGGCCATTGCGGCGCAGGCGGCGACGTGGTCGGCGTCCTTCCACAGCGTCAGCCAGGAGCGGCCCAGAACCTCGCCCGGCTCGGTGATCTCCATGCTCCGTATCCCGCCCGGGCTGACGAACTGGGCCAGGCCGTCGAGGTCGAGCACGATGATGCAGTCGCGGCTCGAGTTCAGGATCAGCGTGTTCAGGCCCTGCGCCTCGCGCAGCGCGATCTCCGCCTGCCGGCTGGCGCTGATGTCGCGCGAGACCGAGAGCAGCCGCTCCGGCCTGCCGTCCGCGCCGAGGATCGGCGTGACCTGCACGTCCCACCATCTCGGCGAGCCGGCCATCGTCGGCGCCGAGCCCTGGAAGTGCCCGAGACCGCCGGCACGGGCGGCCTCCACCGCCGCACGCGCTTCGACGTTGCTGCGGTCGCGCCAGAAGTCCGGCCACGGGCAGCCCCGGATCGCGTTGAAGTCGCTCACCTCCATCAGGCGCTGGCCGCCCTCGTTCATGAAGACGA
>CAXTNB010000497.1:0-2167 GCA_964245385.1 uncultured Acetobacteraceae bacterium
AGGGGCGGATCCACACCTCGACGGTGACGGTGGCGGTGCTGCCGGAAGCGGAGGAGGTGGACGTGACGGTCGAGGAGGCCGACCTGCGCGTCGACGTGTATCGCGCCTCCGGCGCCGGCGGCCAGCACGTCAACAAGACCGAGAGTGCGGTGCGCATCACCCACATGCCGAGCGGCATCGTGGTGGCGATGCAGGAGGAGCGCAGCCAGCACAAGAACCGCGCCAAGGCGATGAAGATCCTGCGCGCGCGTCTCTACGAGCGGCAGCGCGCGCAGCTGCACGAGACGCGCTCGGCGGACCGCAAGTCGCAGGTCGGCACCGGCGACCGCAGCGAGCGCATACGCACCTACAACTTCCCGCAGGGGCGGGTGTCCGACCACCGCATCAACCTGACGCTGTACAAGATCGACCGAGTGATGATGGGCGAGTTCGACGAGTTCATCGACGCCCTGACCGCCGAGGCGCAGGCGGCGCTGCTGGCCTCCGACGGGTCCTGAGCGGCGGGATGCCCGGACGCCGGAATGCTCAGGAGATCGCGGCGCGGCACAGCCCGGAGCGGCCGGCGGTGCTCTCGGCCGCGGCCGGATCGGCGGGATCGGCCAGGTAGAAGCGGGTGAAGTCCGCGGCACCCAGCGCCTCGAAGCGATGGCCGTCCGGGTCGTGCAGCAGGCCGGTCGCGTTCACCTCGTGGGTCTCGATCGTGCCCTGCGCGGTGCGTATGGTGATGGCGCCGCACAGCGCGTAATCGTGCGCCTCGTGGCCGTGGCCGTCCCTGCGGTCGGGCACGGTGAGCGTCAGGTCGACCTGGCGCCGGCCGCCGTCGAGCCGGAACGAGGCCACCAGCTTCTCGTCGATGTAGAGCTCGGTCGCCTCGCCGAGCTCCGGTGCCGCGCGCCCGTCATGCACGGTGAAGCTCGCGGCGCCGGCGAGCCCGGGCCAGGCGAGGATGGCGGCGGCGAGCAGCACGGGAGGCATCGCGGCGTGGGACATCGGAGCGCAGGATAGGATGGGATGAGGCGGCAGGACGAGAGCGCCCGGGCGTCGATCGGCGAGTTGATCTCGTGGGGAGAACGCTGCCTCGGCGATGCCGGCCTGCAGTGGCCGCGGCGCGAGGCGCGGCTGCTGCTGGGGTACGCGCTCGGCGTCGACGCCGCCTCGATGCGGCTGCGCGACCGCCGTGCCCCGGTCGAGCCGTCGGCCGGCGACGCGTTCCGTGCCGCGGTGCGCCGACGCGCGGCGCGCGAGCCGCTCGCCCGGATCACCGGCAGGCAGGGCTTCTGGACGCTCGAGCTCGCCGTGTCCGGCGCCACCCTGATCCCGCGCGCCGACAGCGAGGCGCTGATCGAGAGCCTGCTGGCGCTGCGGCCGGATCGCCGGCTGCCGCTGCGGATGCTCGACCTGGGCACCGGCACCGGCTGCCTGCTGCTGGCGGCGCTGTCGGAGTATCCGCGGGCCTGGGGCGTCGGCGTCGACCGCGAGGCGTCGGCCTGCCGGCTCGCCGCCTCGAACGCCGCGGCGGCGGGGCTGCGGTCGCGCAGCGCCCTGCTGTGCGGCTGCTGGAGCGACGCCCTGTCGGCCGAGGGCGGCGGCTTCGACCTGGTGCTGAGCAATCCGCCCTACATCCGCACGCGCGACATCTCCGGCCTGATGCCCGAGGTCTCGCGGTTCGAGCCGCGGCCGGCGCTGGATGGCGGTGCGGACGGTCTCGATGCCTACCGCGCCATCCTGTCGCGGCTCGCGGGCCTGCTGGCCGCGGACGGGGTCGCGATCATCGAGCTCGGTGCGGGGCAGCTCGAGGCGGTGCGGACGATCGCCGGCGCCGCCGGTCTCGCCACCGTCTCGCTGCGGGCCGACCTCGCCGGCGTGCCGCGCGCCCTGGCGCTGAGGCGGAGTTGAGGCTGCGGCCGCCAGAGCCCGCCTCGGCGCCCGGCGGCAGAAACCATTTGGCAGGGGTGCCGCATCGGGCTACGATAATGACGCGCGATGGATCGCTTCGCACCGTGCAGCGCCATTCCGCCCGCTGGCGACCGGCTTGTTGGATCGTCGATCCCTCCCGGCGTGCTGGCACTTGGCCCAGGCAGGATCGTCGGCGTCTCAGTGGCCGGATCTCCGGGTCGATGCCACCGTTCGGTGGATCTCGAAGTCACGGGGTGACGCCGCCCCAGGG
>CAXTNB010000498.1:0-2147 GCA_964245385.1 uncultured Acetobacteraceae bacterium
CCGGCGTGATGTAGCGGCGCAGGCCGCCGGGCAGGCGTGCCGCGTCCTCCTCGTCCGGATCGGCCGCCTCGCTCAAGGTCGGAACAGCGACAGCGCCACCCACGCCTGCATCGCCTCGCCGGCCTGCAGCACGCGCAGCCCCTGATCGGCGACGTCCATCCGGTTGACCGCGTCGGTCATGTTGCTGGCGGGCTCGACCGCCAGGTAGTCGCGGCCGGGCGGGGTGTAGACCACCAGGTGGCCGAACGGCTCGGCGGCGGTGATGCGCATGCCGAGCCGCCGCGACGGCCAGCGCAGCGACGCCTCGCGGGTCCAGCCGCAATAGCAGTTGTCCAGGCTGGCGCCGGCCACCGGCCGGGCCGGCGAGAAGCGCCAGCCATCCTCGACCGCGAGCCTCGCCTCCGGCAGCGCGTCCGGCCCCGCCTTCCAGACGCCGGTCGCCTCGAAGCCGAGCTCGGTGTCGTCGGTGCGCGGGAAGAACGGGTGGAAGCCGAGACCCACCGGCTGCGCCCGCTCGTCGGTGTTCTCGTAGCGGATCGAGACCGTGAGGCTGTCCTCGGCGAGCAGGTAGGTGATCGCGGCCTGGTAGCGGAACGGCCACTGCTCCGCCGGCCCCTGGTGATCCAGCGTCAGCACCGCGCGCGACGCCTGCGCCTCGGCGACGCGCCACTCGCGCATCCAGCCATTGCCGTGGATGGTGTGCGGCTCGCCGCCGAAGTTGGCCGCGAGCTGGAACCGCTCGGCCCCGAAGCCGAAGCGGCCGTAGCCGACCCGGTTGGAGAACGGGATCAGGGGGTAGGCCGCGACCGGCCGCTCGTGCTGCGCGATCAGGTTGGGGTCCGAGACCGGGTGCAGCACGTCGACGCCGTCGCGCCGCCATCCCGCGACGGCGCCGCCGAGCTCCGGCAGCAGGGTCAGCACCGAGCCGCCGCTCGTCAGTTCCAGCATGATCGTCCTCCGAGCGGAGCTTTCGAATGGTGTCCAGAGGCTGCGCCTCTGGCGGGGTTCGGGGCAGCGCCCCGACCGTCACGCGCGCCGCCTGCCGAATACCTAGGCGCGCCGCTTGCCGCGACGCTTGGCCGGATCATACCCCCCACCCCCCGGCCCCAACGGCTCCGGCGTGCGGTCGCGCCGGCTGGGCCGCGCGCTCGCCACCGGCGGCGGCTCCAGCCCGAGGTCGAGCGCCTCCAGCCGCTTGATCTCGTCGCGCAGCCGTGCCGCCCGCTCGAGCTCGAGGTCGGCGGCGGCGGCCCGCATGCGGCGGTGCCGCTCGCCGATCGCGGCGCGGAGGTCGCGCCCGACCAGCTCCAGCGCGCCGGCATCCTTGACCGGTGCCACGGTGACGTAGTCCTGCTCGAACACCGAGCTCATCGCCTCGCCGATATGGGTGCGCACCGATTGCGGCGTGATGCCGTGCGCCTCGTTCCAGGCGTGCTGCTTCTCGCGCCGGCGCTGCGTCTCCTCGATGGCGAAGCGCAGGCTGTCGGTCATCACGTCGGCGTACAGCAGCACCCGGCCGTCGACGTTGCGCGCCGCCCGGCCGATGGTCTGCACCAGCGAGGTGCGGCTGCGCAGGAAGCCCTCCTTGTCGGCGTCGAGGATCGCCACCAGCGCGCATTCCGGGATGTCGAGCCCCTCGCGCAGCAGGTTGATGCCGATCAGCACGTCGAACACGCCCAGCCGCAGGTCGCGTATGATCTCGATCCGCTCCAGCGTGTCGACGTCGGAGTGCAGGTAGCGGACCTTTATGCCGGCCTCGGTCATGTAGTCGGTCAGGTCCTCGGCCATGCGCTTGGTCAGCGTCGTGACCAGGATGCGGCTGCCCGCCCCGATCACCAGCCGGCACTCCGCCAGCAGGTCGTCGACCTGGCGCTCGACCGGGCGGATCTCGGTCACCGGGTCGATCAGCCCGGTGGGGCGGATCACCTGCTCGGCGAACACGCCGGCGGTGCGCTCCAGCTCCCACGGTCCCGGGGTGGCGCTGACGAACACGGTCTGCGGCCGGAACTGCTCCCACTCGTCGAAGCGCAGCGGCCGGTTGTCGAGGCACGAGGGCAGCCGGAAGCCGAACTCGGACAGGATCGACTTGCGCGCGTGGTCGCCGCGCTCCATGCCGCCGATCTGCGGCACGGTGACGTGGCTCTCGT
>CAXTNB010000499.1:0-2145 GCA_964245385.1 uncultured Acetobacteraceae bacterium
GCGGCACGGTGCGGATTGGCCAGGGCCTCGACAGCGATTTCGGCACCGCGCGGATCAGCCCCGGGCTCGACGGCTCCGACGCCTACAAGGCCACGCAGCGCGTGGTCTGGTACGGCTTCGCCGGCGTCGACGGCCAGGCGGTGCTGTACGACGCGACGCTGCAGGGCAGCACCTTCCGCGCGGGCGAGCCGCACGTCTCCAAGATCTGGGACGTCGGCGAGTTCGAGGGCGGCCTCGCGGTGATCTATCACGGGGTGCGGCTGTCCTACACGCAGACCTGGCAGACGCAGGAATTCAACGGCCAGCGCTCCGGCCTGTTCAATTTCGGCTCGGTGGCGCTGTCGGCGAAGTTCTGAACCCTTGCTCCGCGGTCAGGATGCTGGCACTGACACGCCGGAGTGCATCGCTCGCGACATCTCCGGAGGATCGGTTACGGCTCCTAGTCTGAATCGCAAGTCCCGCGGCCCGCGGCACTGGAGCGGTCGCCTGGTTACCATGCGGGTGTTCGCGTGGCTCTGCGCGGTCGGGCTGGTGGTCGCCTTCGCCATCGCCGCCACCCTGCCGCTGCAGATGGACCTCGGCGCCATGCTGCTGTCGATGGACCCGCACAGCCTGGACGGGCTGCACCGGTTCGTCCTGCACCACGTCCCGGCGGGCACCTGGACGCACGTGCTGCTGCCGTTCCTGCTGCGCCCCGGCTGGATGCTGCCGCTGATGCTGGGCATCGTCGCCGGCGGGATCGCCTTCAGCCTCAACCACGCCGGACCGACGCGGCAGAGCTCGCGCCGCCGCGGCTCGTAGGGCCGGGGACGTCAATCAGCAGGCAAGGGCTCTGCCCTTGACCCGCTGGGGCCGACGGCCCCAGACCCCGATCTGAAGTATCGGATTTCAGAGGCTCCGCCCTTGATGGGGTCCAAGGGGCGAGGCCGCTTGTTCTGTCCTGCTTTCCTTCTGCCTTTGCTCCGCGCGTTTCAGCAGCCTGCTAGCGCGACGCGAGGAGGCCGGCGAGCTGATCGAGCTCCCGCGCCGACGCCGACGACGCGGCCTCCTCGACGCGGCGATACAGTGCGAGGACGGTCGCGCCCGCGGGCGTGAGCCGCGCGTCCCGGACCGATCGCGACACCGTGGCGCAGCACGATGCGCAGGTGCAGGCCCAGCCGGTCAGGATGTCGCAGCTTGACCATGGCCTCCCCGACCGATCGGGGGAGAGCCTGTCAGAAACTCAGACGCGCCGACAGCACCCAGTTATGGGCGTAAACCGGGTCGACCTCGCCCGTGACGCGCTCGTCCGGCGACACCGCGAACTGGTAGCCGGCGCCGACGATGGCGTGGACGCGCCCGGCGACGGCGAAGCGGCCGAGCACCAGCCCCGGGGTGAGGAACAGCTGATCCTTGCCGCCGCGCTGATCGCCGCTGAGCCAGATCGTGTCGTTCAGCTCGAACTCCGGCCAGAAATACTTCAGCAGGTGGTACTGGAAGGTCACGTTGGTCAGCAGCTGCGAGCCCGTCGTGTCGAGCTTGGTGGCCGGGATCGCGACGCCCATCGTCGCCTGGATGTCGAAGTCGCCCCAGCCCTTGCCGCCGGCGATGGTCGGCGTGACGATCGTGCTGTTGCCGGTGAACGCCTTGGAGCCGGTGCGCGCGGTGACCTGGAGGAAGGCGGTGACGATCGCGTTGCCGCTCTGCTCGTTCTCGCTGAACAGCCGCTGCTTGATCAGGAAGATCGGGTAGTCGCCCCAGCCGGTGACCGCGCGCTCGTGGCCGAGCTGTCGCTCCTCGTAGGGAGGAACGCCGAGGATCACCTCGTTGGTGGTGGTCGGGATCAGCTCCAGGCCCTTGCCGGCGTCGTAGTCGTGCAGGCTGGCGCCGGTCGGCAGGTGCTCCCAGAACTGGTCGTAGCGCACCTCCTGCTCCAGCCGCGGCGTGACCGTCACCAGGGGCGTGATCCAGTGCGGCTGGCTGTCCTGGGCTTCGCGGACGCGGTCGAACCAGTGCGCGAAGTAGCCGGCGATGCCGCCGTCCGGCACCGGTGCCGGGACGACCTGCACCATCGGGCCGCTGGCGGCGGCAGGATCCCGGCCAGCTCGTGGAGAACAATGGTCTGGCAGGCTGCTGAGAAACGCGCGGAGCATCGGCAGGAGGGCA
>CAXTNB010000500.1:0-1566 GCA_964245385.1 uncultured Acetobacteraceae bacterium
GGTTGAGCCCGACCCCGAACAGCAGCCAGCAGGTGGCGGCGACGAACAGCGGCGACTGGAACTGGAAGCCCCACCCGGCCAGCGAGCCGGCGGCGCGCAGCCCCAGCATCACGCCGCCGAGGCACGCGAACGCGGCCAGCACGCCGGCGGTGTAGAACGCGGCACCGCGGCGCATCTCGGGGCGCGCCGCACCCGACATCCGGCTCAGCGCCAGCGCCTTCATCGCCAGCACCGGGAACACGCACGGCATCAGGTTGAGCACGATGCCGCCCAGCAGCGCCAACAGCATCAGCCGCGGCAGCGCCGCCCAGCCGGAGCTGCCGGTGGCGGGCGTGGGGCCGCGCGCGGCGCTGACGCCCAGGACGCTCTCGTCGCCGGCGGCGTCGCGCAGCACCACCACGCCGTCGAGACGCGCGTCGGCCGCCAGCGCCTTGGTCGGGCGGAGCGCGATCGCCACCGTGCCGGCGCCGAGCGACACACGCTGCGCCGCCGCCTGGTCGATCAGGCCGGCCGCGGCCGGGAAGAACCAGGCGTCCCGCACCGCCCGCGGGCCCAGCCCGTTGCCGGACAGCGACAGCACGCCCTCCGGCGACAGGCGCGCGGCGAACGGCGACGGCAGCGGCTGGCGCGCCCGCGCCGCGGCGAACCGCGCTGCCAGCGACGACGGCGTGGCCGCGCCGCGTGGCAGATCCAGCCGGAACGCGGCGTGCTCGGGCACGCAGACGTTGGCGCAGGCGAGCCAGTCCGCGGTCGCCGACAGGTGCAGCACGCCGCCGGCCTGGGCGTCGGCCGGCAGCGGCCGCAGGGTCACCGGCAGCAGCACGTCGCCGGTATAGCCGTAGCTCATCAGCGGCCCGTCCGGCAGGCGAAGCGGCGCCGGCCAGTCGATCGCGTCGGCGGTGCCGGAGGCAGCGCCCGACGCGGTCACCGCGATCGTCGCGGCGGCGCCGGCGTCGCCGGGGTTGGACCAGTAGGTGTGCCAGCCCGGCGCCAGCTGCAGGCGCAGGCCCAGCCGCAGCGCGCGCCCGGGCTCGAAGCCGTCGCTCTCGCTGACCAGGCTCGCGGTGTCGTGCGCGGTCGCCACCAGGTTGCTCTGCGCCGCCGCCGCCGGCAGCGCCGCGGCCAGGAGCAGGGCGAGCGCCAGGCACAGGGTCGGCACCGGCCGTGAGGCGGCAGGCGATGCGGCTCGGATGCGGTTCATGCGGGTCCTGATAGCACGAAGCCGTGCCCGACGCGTGGGGCCTTCCGCCTCGCCGCGGCGCGGGCCATACAGCTTGGCAGATGGCCGACCCGTTCCCGCCGCTGCCCGAGCGGCTGCTCCACACCCTGCCGGTCGCCGAAGCGCTGCCGGCGCTCCGCCAGGCGCTGCGGCAGGGGCCGAACGCGGTGCTGATCGCCCCGCCCGGTGCCGGCAAGACGACGCTGCTGCCGCTCGCCCTGCCCGGCGAGCCCTGGCTCGGCCAGTCGCGGATCGTGATGCTGGAGCCGCGTCGCCTCGCCGCCCGTGCCGCGGCGCACCGCATGGCGTCGCTGCTCGGCGAGCCGGCGGACGGCGCGGCTCGAGCA
>CAXTNB010000500.1:1576-2143 GCA_964245385.1 uncultured Acetobacteraceae bacterium
CGAGCCGGCGGGCGGCCTGGTCGGCTACCGCACCCGGCTGGACTCCGCGGTCTCGGCGCGCACCCGGATCGAGGTGGTGACCGAGGGGCTGCTGGTGCGCCGCCTGCTCGGCGATCCCGGCCTGGAGGGGGTCGGCTGCGTGATCTTCGACGAGGTGCACGAGCGCAGCCTCGACTCCGACCTGGCCCTGGCCTTCTGTCTCGACCTGCAGCGCATGCTGCGGCCGGAGCTGCGGCTGCTGGCGATGTCGGCGACCGCGGACGGCGCGGCGCTGTCCCGCATCCTCGAGGCGCCGGTGATCGAGAGCACGGGCCGCCAGTTCCCGGTCGAGATCCGCCACGCCGCCCGCGATCCGGCGGGCCTGCGCGAGCTGCCCGACGCGATGGCGCGCGCGATCCGCGCGGCGCTGGCCGATCGCGCGGCGCCGGAGGGCGTGGCCGCGGGCGACGTGCTCGCCTTCCTGCCCGGCGTCGGCGAGATACGCCGCACCGCCGCCGCACTCGCCGGCCTCGAGGCCGAGATCCTGCCGCTGCACGGCGAGCTGCCGGCCGCCGAGCAGGACCGGGT
>CAXTNB010000501.1:0-2123 GCA_964245385.1 uncultured Acetobacteraceae bacterium
CGCCCAGGATGTGACGGCGTGGCGACGCCCAGGATGTGACGGCGTGGCGACGCCCAGGATGTGACGGCGTGGCGACGCCCGGGATGTGACGGCGCCAGCGGCACGGGGAACGGAAGAGAGAACGGACTGAGATGGCACGTTTCCTGATCAGCGGCGGCACGCCGCTGCACGGCGCGATCCGCATCGGCGGCGCCAAGAACGCGGCGCTGCCGCTGCTGGCGGCAGCCCTGCTCACCTCCGAGCGGCTGGTGCTGAGCAACGTGCCGCGCATCGACGACATCGCGACCATGACCGAGCTGCTGTCGCGGCACGGCCTCGCCGTCGAGGCCGCCCACGACGACGCCGGCACGATCTCGCTCGGCGGCGACATCACCTGCACCGAGGCGCCGTACGAGATCGTCTCGAAGATGCGCGCCTCCATCCTGGTGCTGGGGCCGGTGCTGGCGCGCTGCGGCGAGGCGCGGGTCTCGCTTCCCGGCGGCTGCGCCATCGGCACCCGGCCGGTCGACCTGCACCTGCGCGGCCTCGAGGCGATGGGGGCGGAGATCCGGCTCGAGGGCGGCTACGTCGACGCGCGCGCGCCGTCGGGCCTGGTCGGCACGCAGATCGTGCTGCCGTTCGCCTCCGTCGGCGCCACCGAGAACCTGGTGATGGCGGCGTGCCTGGCACGCGGCCGCACCGAGATCCTCAACGTCGCCCGCGAGCCCGAGATCGCCGACCTGGTCGCCTGCCTGATCGCGATGGGTGCCCGCATCGAGGGCGCCGGCAGCGACCGGCTCGCCATCGAGGGGGTGCCGCGCCTGCACGGCGCCGCGCACCGCATCCTGCCCGACCGGATCGAGTGCGGCACCTACGCCTGCGCGGTCGGCATCACCGGCGGCGAGGTGCTGCTCGAGGGCGGCCGTCTCGAGCATCTCGGCGCGGTGGCGCGGGCACTCGAGGAGGCCGGCGTCGAGGTCGAGCAGGAAGCCGCCGGCCTGCGGGTGCGGCGCGGCGGCAGCCTGCGCGGCGTCGACGTGATGACCGAGCCCTACCCCGGCTTTCCCACCGACATGCAGGCGCAGTTCATGGCCCTGCTGTCGGTCGCCGAGGGCGCCTCGATGATCACCGAGACCATCTTCGAGAACCGCTTCATGCACGTCCCGGAGCTCAACCGGATGGGTGCCAGGATCAACGTGCACGGCGCGTCGGCGATCATACGCGGCGTCGGGCAGCTGTCGGGGGCGCCGGTGATGGCGACCGACCTGCGCGCCTCGTTCTCGCTGATCCTGGCCGGTCTCGCCGCCGCCGGCGAGACCGTGCTCAGCCGCGTCTACCATCTCGATCGCGGCTACGAGGCGGTGGAGCGCAAGCTCTCCGGCTGCGGCGCCCGCATCGAGCGCCTGGCCGGCTGAGCGCCATCGCCTTCGCGTCCTTTGCGCGCCGGCGGCAGCGGTGCTAGGCCGCTGGGCCACGCCAGACCGGGACCGGGATCGATGACCGCGCTGACCAGAGCCGCCGCCCTGCTGGCGGACGAGGATGCCGCACCGCTGGTGCTGGCGCTGCCCAAGGGGCGGATCCTGCGCGAGGCCGCGGCCCTGCTGCGCGCCACCGGCGTCGATCCGTCCCCCGACTGCCTCGACGAGGACAGCCGACGGCTGCGCTTCCCGACCAGCGATCCGATGCTCGACGTGGTGCGGGTGCGGCCGTTCGACGTCGCGACCTTCGTCGCCTTCGGCGCGGCACAGCTCGGCATCTGCGGCGCCGACGTGCTGATGGAGTTCGACTACCCGGAGATCTACGCCCCGCTCGATCTCGGCATCGGCGGCTGCCGGGTCAGCGTGGCCGAGCCGGCGGTGAGCGCCGGCAGCGACGACCCGGCGCGCTGGTCGCAGGTGCGGGTGGCGACCAAGTATCCCAACATCGCGCGCCGGCACTTCGCCGGCCGCGGCGTCCAGGCCGACATCGTGCACCTCAACGGCGCGATGGAGCTGGCGCCCGGCCTCGGCCTGTCGCGGCTGATCGTCGACCTGGTGCAGACCGGCTCGACGCTGCGCGCCAACGGCCTGTGCGAGACCGAGGTGATCGCCCGCGTGACCAGCCGGCTGATCGTCAACCGCACCGCGCTGAAGACCCGTCCGGAG
>CAXTNB010000502.1:0-2120 GCA_964245385.1 uncultured Acetobacteraceae bacterium
GCATTTGGCCGCAGGCGCCGATCGCGGCCACCCGGGCGGCCGCACCCGGCAGCCCGTCCAGCACGCGGCGGATCACGCTGACCGCACCCGCCCACCAGTCGTCCGGGCGCTGCTCGGACCAGCCGTACTGCGGCACGATCTGCTCGTGCTCCTCGGCGGCGAAGCCGAGCGTCTCGCCGGACGCGGTCAGCAGGGCGGCGCGGACGCTGCCGGTGCCGACGTCGATCGCCAGCAGCAGGTCGCGCTGCGCCCGCGCCGTCACGCCCGGCGCGGCCAGAACGAGGATTGCAGCAGCACCGCGACCAGGATGATGATCCCCTTGACCACCTCCTGATGATAGCCCGGCACGTTCAGCAGGTTCATGATGTTGCCGATCACGCCCAGGGTCAGCACGCCGATCAGGGTGTTGAGCGCGGTGCCGCGGCCGCCCATCAGGCTGGCGCCGCCGATCACCACCGCGGCGATCACGTCCAGCTCCATGCCGATGCCGACCACCGGGGAGCCGACGCCGGACCGGGCGGTGATGACGATGCCGCCCAGCGCGGACAGCACGCCGGAGACCACGTAGACCGAGAAGATGCGCGGCATCACCCGCACCCCGGACAGCCGCACCGCCTCGCTGTTGGAGCCGATCGCGACGATCAGCCGGCCGTAGGCGGTGAGGCGCAGCACGAAGGCGGTCGCGGCGAACACCAGCAGCATCAGCAGCACCGGCATCGGGATGCCGAGCAGGCTGCCGCGGTTGAACCCGTCATCGAGCCAGGCGCCGTTGTCGCCGATGAAGATCGGGTGGCCCTCCGAGACGATCAGCGCGGTGCCGCGGGCGATGGTCATCACCGCCAGCGTGACCACGAAGGCGGGCATGCGGCGCACCGCGACGAAGTAGCCGGCGAGCGCGCCGAGCGCGCCGCCGGCGGCGAGGCTGAGCGGGATCGCGCTCCACAGCGACATGGTCGTGAGCAGCGACGCGCACAGGATGCTGCCGAGGGCGGCGACCGAGCCCACCGACAGGTCGATGCCGCCGGTCAGGATCACCAGCAGCATGCCCATCGAGATCACGCCGGTGCTGGCCACCTGGCGCAGCACGTTCTCGACGTTGCGGCCGCTGAGGAAGCTGGTCGAGATGAAGCTCGCGACGAGCACCAGCACCACGAAGATCGCGATCGTGCTGGTGCTGGCGGCGAAGGATCTGGCATCGAAGCGCCGCGCCTCGCTGCCGCCGGAACGTCCGGCCGTCTGCACCACCGCCATTCAGGCCTCCCTCGATCCGGCACCGACGTGGGCCACGCTGCGCAGGGCGAGCTGCATGATGCGCGCCTCCGAGAATTCATCGCGCGACGACAGGCCGCCGCTGATCCGGCCGCCGCTCATCACCAGGATGCGGTCGGACGCGCCGATCACCTCGATCAGGTCCGACGAGATGACGATGACGCCGAGACCGTTCGCCGCCAGCGTCTCGATCAGCTGGTAGATCTCCGCGCGCGCCCCGACATCGACGCCGCGCGTCGGCTCGTCGAGGATGATGATCCTGCAGCCGGCATCGAGCCACTTCGCCAGCACCACCTTCTGCTGGTTGCCGCCGGACAGGCTGCTGACCGCCAGGTCGAGGTTGCGGGCGCGGATCGTCGTCCGCCGCGCCACGTCGTCGCCCGAGCCGCGCTCGGCGGCGCGGCGGCTGACCCCGGACCAGTTGGTGAAGCGCCGCAGGCAGGTGAAGGTCCCGTTCTGCCGGCGGCGGACAGGTTCTCGACCCGGAGCAGCTCCTCGCCCCTGGTGCGGTCCACCTTGGGGAACAGCTGCGACGTCTCGCGCCCGACCATGAGCGAGATCAGCCGGTGCTCGTCCATGTCCGAGGCGGCGTAGGTGCCGACGGTGCGGCCGTCCTTGAGCACGGTGATCTGGTCGGCGATGCGGAAGATCTCGTCGAGGCGGTGCGAGATGTAGACCACGCTGACGCCGCGTCGCGACAGGCCGCGCACCACCTCGAGCAGCCGCTCCACTTCCGGCGGCGCCAGCACCGCGGTCGGCTCGTCCAGGATCAGGATGCGGACCTGTCGCGACATCGCCTTGGCGATCTCGACCGCCTGCTGGAAAGCGAGCGGCAGGTCTCCGACCACGGC
>CAXTNB010000503.1:0-2117 GCA_964245385.1 uncultured Acetobacteraceae bacterium
CCCCCGCGGCGCCGCGGCAGGCCGGGCCGCCGCCGGCCGCGGCCGCACGGACGGGCGGCGGCGCGCTCACCGGGCGCGCGGCGTTCGGCGACTGGCGCACCGACGCGCCCGGCGTGCGCCGGCGCATCACCGTCGCCGACCTGCCCGCACCCTTCGCCACCGCCTCGGCGGGCAACAGCCCCGAGGTGGTCGACCGGCCCGCCGGCGCCGTGCCGCACGCGCCGCCGGGCTTCCGGGTCGACCTGTTCGCGTCCGGGCTGGACGCCCCGCGGCTGCTGCGCACCGCGCCGGACGGCGACCTGTTCGTCGCCGAGACCGCCGCGGGACGGCTGCGCGTGCTGCGCGCCGCGGACGGCGCGACCAGGGCTGCGGGACAGGCGGTGTTCGCGCGCGGCCTGGACGGGCCGTTCGGGATCGCCTTCTACCCGCAAGGTCCCGATCCGCGCTGGGTCTACGTCGCCGAGACCAACGCGGTGGTGCGCTTTCCCTACCGCAACGGCGACCTGCAGGCGCGCGGCGCCCCGCAGACCGTGGTGCAGCGCCTCGCGCCCACCACCGGCGGCCACACCACCCGCGACATCGCGTTCTCGCCGGACGGCAGGCACCTGTTCGTCTCGGTCGGCTCGGGCTCCAACGTGGCGCGCGGCCTGGACCCGCTGCCTCCGGAGGCGCTGCGACGCTGGCAGGCGACGCACGGGCTGGGTGCCGCCTGGGGCGACGAGGAGAACCGCGCCGACGTGCTGGTGTTCACCCCCGACGGCGGCCAGGCGCGGACGTTCGCCACCGGCCTGCGCAACTGCGTGGGCCTGGCGGTGCAGCCCGGCTCCGGGACGCTGTGGTGCTCCACCAACGAGCGCGACGGCCTCGGCGACGACCTGGTGCCGGACTACGTGACGCGGGTCCGCGAGGGCGCGTTCTACGGCTGGCCCTGGTACTACCTGGGCGCGCACGAGGAGCCGCGCCTGCGCGGGCAGCGGCCGGACCTGAGGGACCGGGTGAGCGTGCCCGACGTGCTGATCCAGCCGCACTCCGCGTCGCTGCAGATGAGCTTCTACGACGCCGACGCGTTCCCGCCCGCCTATCGCGGCGCCTTCGCGGCCGAGCACGGATCGTGGAACCGCGCCAGGCGCACCGGCTACAAGGTGATACGCATCGTGCTCGACGCGCACGGCGATCCGACCGGCGAGTACGAGGATTTCCTCACCGGCTTCGTCGCCGACGACGACGCGGTGTGGGGACGCCCGGTCGGCGTCGCGGTGGCGCACGACGGCGCGCTGCTGGTCAGCGAGGACGCCGGCGGCACGATCTGGCGCGTGTCCTACGCCGGTCGCGGCCGCCAGCAGGCTGCGGAAAGATGAAGGCGAGGGCTCTGCCCCCGACCCGCTGCGGCCGTCGGCGGCAAGCCCCCTAAGGCAGGCTGTAGCGGAAGACGTAGGCGTGCCTGCCCTCGATGACCTCGATCGACATCGACCCGGCGATGCCGGCCAGCGCCTCGGTCCCTGAGTCCGGCACGACGGTCAGGCTGAGCGTCGCGCGTCCCCGCTCCATGGTGCCGCTGTGCTGCAGCGCGAAGCTGCCCGCACGCCGCTCCAGCGTCCCCACCACCCGTTCCATCGCCACGTAGCCGGCGGAGCCCTCGGTGGCGGTGCGCACCGTCAGCATGGCGCCGGTGCTGTCGGCCTGCAGGTCGCCGTGGAAGCGCTTGACCAGGGAGAACCTGCCGACCGCGGGATCGGCGGAAGCCTCCGGCTTCATCTCGACGTCGAAGCCGCCGCTCGCCTGCCCGTCCATCGCCGCTCCTGCATGAGCATTCGGGGTCTGGGGCGCGCCCCCCCGGGTCAAGGGCGGAGCCCTTGGCTTGCTTCGTTCGCCAGTCTGCTAATCCATCAGCCGCCGCGTCAAGTAGGTCGCCTCCAGCGCCTGCTCGTGCGCGATCTCGCCGAGGTTGGCGGTGCCGGCGTGGCCGCCCTCGGTGTCCTCGTAGTACAGGAACGGCAGGCCGAGCTGCGTCATCCGCCAGGCGAAGCGGCGCGCATGCACCGGGCCGACGCGATCGTCCTTGGTCGAGGTGAACAGGAACGGCTCGGGGTAGCGCACGCCTGCGCGCAGCGCCTGCA
>CAXTNB010000504.1:0-2109 GCA_964245385.1 uncultured Acetobacteraceae bacterium
GTCACCGGCGGCCTCGGCCTGCTCGGCACCAAGCCGAGCTGGGACCTGATGCAGGGCTGCGACACCCTGCTGATGGTGGGCTCCTCGTTCCCGTACAGCGAGTTCCTGCCCAAGCCGGGCAGCGCGCGCGGCGTGCAGATCGACATCGACGGCGCCAACCTGAGCCTGCGCTACCCGATGGAGGTGAACCTGATCGGCGACAGCGCCGCGACCTTGCGGGCGCTGCTGCCGATGCTGCGTCAGAAGACCGACCTCGCGTGGCGACACAAGATCGAGGGCGAGGTGGCGAGCTGGTGGAAGCTGCTCGAGACCCGCGCGATGCAGTCGGCGAAACCCGTCAACCCGCAGCGCGTGTTCTGGGAGCTGTCGCCGCGCCTGCCCGACAACGCGATCATCACCGCCGACTCCGGCTCGGTCGCGAACTGGTTCGGCCGCGACCTGAAGATGCGCCGCGGCATGAAGGCGTCGCTTTCCGGCAGCCTCGCCTCGCTCGGCGCCGGCACCCCCTACGCCATGGCCGGCAAGATGGCGTTCCCCGATCGCACCGCGATCGCCTGCATGGGCGACGGCGCCATGCAGATGAACGGCCTGAACGTGATGATCACGATCGGCAAGTACTGGCGCAAATGGAGCAATCCGCACCTGGTCGTGCTGGTGCTGAACAACCAGGATCTGAACCAGGTCACCTGGGAGGAGCGCGTGCAGCTGGGCAGCGGCAAGACGCCGTCGACGCAGAGCATTCCCGACTTCCCGTACCACCGATACGCCGAGCTGGTCGGGCTGAAGGGCATCTACGTCGACGATCCCGAGAAGCTCGGCGCCGCCTGGGACGAGGCGCTGTCGGCGGATCGGCCGGTGATCCTGGAGGTGCGCACCGACCCGAACGTGCCGCCGCTGCCGCCGCACATCACGCTCAAGGACGCGGCCAACTTCCTGTCGATGCTGCCCAGCGAGCCCGAGCTCGGCAGCGTGCTGAAGAACAGCGCCAAGGAGCTGCTGGCCAGCGTCCTGCCCGGCAAGCACTGAGGTGAGGCTCGACGTCGCCGCGTTCCGCCCTCAGGATGCCGGGCGCCTCGCCATCGGCTGAACAGGGTACGGGATGGATACCAGACGACCGGACGGCATCGTCGCCGTGCTGCTGGGCGGCCTCGGCGCCGCGACGTTCGGCGCCATGGCGCTGGCGCTGCGGCCGCCGTCGCTCGCGCCTCCCGAAACTCCCGTGCGGCTGCCGCAGGCGCCCCCGGTCGATCGCGACGCGGCGGTCACGGCGGCGCGACGGCTCAACCGCGCCGCCGGCACCATCGCCGCCTCGGTGCTGTTCGACAGCGCCGTCGAGCATTATCGCGGCCAGTTCCACCGTAAGGCGATGCTCACCCCGCTGATCACCGCGTCGCTGTCGCTCGCGGTCAGCGCGCACGGCCACGGCGATGCCCGCCGCGGCGCGCACGCGGCGCGCGACGCGGTCTATGCCGGTGCCGCGCTCACCGGGCTGGTCGGCAGCGGCTTCCACCTGTTCAACGTCGGCCGCAGGACCGGCGGCTTGTCGTGGCAGAACCTGTTCTACGCGGCACCGCTCGGGGCGCCGGCGGCGCTGATGCTGTCCGGGCTGCTCGGCTTCCTGTCCGAGCGGGTGCGCGACACCCCGCCGGGCCAAGCACCCACCGTGGCCGGCCTGCCGGCGGGACGCGTGGTGGGCGCGGTCACCGGCCTCGGCATCCTGGGCACCGTGGGCGAGGCCGGACTGCTGCATTTCCGCGGCAGCTTCCACGATCCGTTCATGCTGCTGCCGGTGACGGTGCCGCCGGTGGCGGCCGCGCTGACCGCCGCCGCGGCACTCGGCGAGGCGCGCACCGCGAAGCCGGCGACGCGCTGGTGGCTGCGCGCCACCGCGATCCTCGGCCTCAGCGGCAGTGGCTTCCACATCCTGGGCGTCGGCCGCGACATGGGCGGCTGGCGCAACTGGACGCAGAATCTGCTGAACGGGCCGCCGATCCCCGCCCCGCCCGCCTTCACCGGGCTGGCGCTGGCCGGGCTCGCGGCACTCGGACTGCTGGAGGACCATCCCGATGACTGAGCCGAGGTCCTTCCGCTATCCCGGCTACGACGTGC
>CAXTNB010000505.1:0-993 GCA_964245385.1 uncultured Acetobacteraceae bacterium
TCTTCGCCCAGGTCTCCGAGGACCGGGTGCTCGCCGAAGCCGCCGGCGTCACCTTCTACGCCCTGCTCGCGATCTTTCCGGCACTCGCCGCGCTGGTCTCGCTCTACGGCCTGATCGCCGATCCCAGGACCATCGCCAGCAACCTGTCGCTGGTGTCGGGCTTCATGCCCGGCGGCGGCGTGCAGATCCTGCACGACCAGGTCCAGTCCCTGACCTCGGGGCCGCCCAAGGGGCTGGGGCTGGGCGCGCTGGTGGGCCTGCTGACCTCGATCTGGAGCGCCAACGCGGCGATGAAGGCGTTGTTCGACGCGCTCAACGTCGTCTACGACGAGAAGGAGCAGCGAAGCTTCGTGCGGCGCACGGTGCTGACCCTGGGCTTCACCGTGGGCGGCCTGGTGTTCGTGATCCTGGCGATGACCGGCATCGTGGTGCTGCCGGCGGTGCTGCACTTCGTCGGCCTGGACCAGACCACGAACTCGCTGCTCAAGCTCGCGCGCTGGCCGGCGCTGCTGGTGGTGCTGAGCCTGTTCCTGGCCGGGGTGTACCGCTACGGCCCGAGCCGGCTGAAGGCGCGCTGGCGCTGGGTCAGCTGGGGCGGTGCCGCGGCGACGCTGTGCTGGCTGCTGGTGTCGCTCGCCTTCTCCTACTACGTCGAGAACTTCGGCAACTACAACAAGACCTACGGCTCGCTGGGGGCCGCGATCGGCTTCATGACCTGGATCTGGCTGTCCACCTCGGTGGTGCTGGTCGGCGCCGAGCTCAACGCCGAGATGGAGCATCAGACCGCGCGCGACACCACCGAGGGGCCGGAGAAGCCGGCCGGGCAGCGCAGCGCGCGCAAGGCCGACGAGGTGGCCGCGTGAGCCTCGATGGCGCCTCCGTCCACGGGGCTACCGCCGCGTCGCGGAGGATCGAGGTGACGACGGCCGTCCCGGCTCGCTCCGGCCGCCTCACGTCGCGAGCGGTATCGCGAGCGATGCTGCTGCTGGTGGT
>CAXTNB010000505.1:1003-2099 GCA_964245385.1 uncultured Acetobacteraceae bacterium
GGATTCGCGACCGCGGCGGCGCAAGGGTCGCAGGCGGCCTCCACCGCCGATCCCGACCTGGCGCGGCTGCTGCGCGCGATGGCGCTGCTGAAGGCGCTGATCGCGTCGGGCGCCATCGCCGCGGTGCTGTGGCGGCTCGGCGGCGCGGTGACGCTGCCACGGCTCGCCGGCTACCTCGCCGCGGGTGCCGCGATGGCCGCGGGACCCGGGCTGATCTGGAGCATGACCCACCTCGGTGCCGGGGCGCTGCTGCTGCATGGCGGCCTGCTCGCCTGCGTCCTGCTGCTCTGGCGCGACCCGGAGGTCAGCCGGCGGCTGGCGGAGATGGTGGCGGCGCGCCGGGCGTTGCCAGGAACGCCAGGCAGAGCGACGCGAAACCCTCCGGATCGGTGACGTTGCAGGCGTGGCCGCCATCCAGCCAAGCGAGGCGGGAGCCCGGCAGCGCCGCGTGCAGCCGCTCGGAGCACGCCGGCGGCACCAGCAGGTCGTCGCCCGCCGCGATGATCAGGCTGCGGCAGGCGAGACGCGGCGTCAGCGCGGTGCCGTCGAAGGCGAGCAGTGCCGCGATCCGGCGCAGCGTGTTGTCGATGCCCGCGAAGTGCGCGCGCGCCTGCGCCTCGTCGCGCGCCAGGCGCGCCGCGTGCGCCGCCATCCAGCGCGACGGATACAGGAACAGCGGCTGCGCCCGCAGGTAGGCCTCGATGCCGGCATGCAGCAGCAGGTCGCGCCGCACCGCGAAGCAGCGCGCGGTGTGGGCGTCGGCGCGCAGCCAGCCATTGACGACGACGAGGTCGCTGACCCGCGCCGGGTGCCGCGCCGCCAGGGTGAGCCCGATCAGCCCGCCGAGCGCGTGGCCGATGATCCGGCATCGCCCGGCGCCGACACGGTCCAGCACCTCCGAGGCGTCGTCGGCCATCGCCTCGACGTCGGTGGGATCGGGCAGCGCGTCCGGGCTGCGCCCGGTGCCGCGCTGGTCGTAGGTGACGACGCGGTAGCGCTGCGCCAGGGCGTCGAGGTTCTCCGCCCAGTAGCCGCCGGCGCCGCCGAGGCCGGCGCACAGCAGCAGCACCTCGCCGTCCGGCGGGCCGTGGACGTC
>CAXTNB010000506.1:0-2090 GCA_964245385.1 uncultured Acetobacteraceae bacterium
GCCGTGGGTCTCCTTGGTCGCCTGCGGGCTGTCGAGCATGACGTAGACCGCGTAGCGCGGGTCGTTCATCGGGAAGATGCCGGTGAAGGCGGTGACGTTGACGTGCTTGAGGTAGCCGCCGCGCGGTCCGACCTTCTCGGCGGTGCCGGTCTTGCCGCCGATGAAGTAGCCCGGCACCTCGGCCGACTTGCCGATGCCGCGCGTCACCACGAGGCGCAGCATCTTGCGAAGCAGCGTCGAGTTGTGGTCGGACAGCAGCTTGGGGCCCTGCGGCACGATCACCGCCTGGCCGTCGGGATCGACGTCGGCGACGCCGAGCGGCGGCATCGTCGGCAGAGCCGCGGCACCCCCCGCGGCGCCCGGGTTCGACGCCGGCTGGCCGTCGGCCGGCTGCGGACGCGCCAGCAGCGTCGGCGTGACCAGGATGCCGCCGTTCGCGGCGGCGGCGGTGCCGCGCACGATCGCCAGCGGCGGCTCGGCGACGCCGTGCCCGAACGCCACCGTCATCACCGTCGACAGGCCCCAGCTGCGCAGCGACGGCACGATCGGGTGGCCCGCTTCCGGCAGCTCCACCGGCACCTTAGAGAAGAACCCCATGCCGCGCAGCCAGTCCTGCTGCCGCTTGGCGCCGGCCTGCATCGCCATGTGCGCCGCCGCCGGGTTGGAGGAGTACGCCATCACCTCGGGCATCGACAGCAGCGGTGCGAAGTGATCGGTCTTCATATCGGAGATGGTAAACCGGCCGACATGGATCGGGATCGTCGAGAATCGGTCCCAGACGTGCGCCACCTCGTCCTGCAGCACCATCGCCGCGGTCTGCAGCTTGAAGGTGGAGCCGGGCTCGTACATGCCGGTGACCGCGCGGTTGAAGCGCTGGTCGTCGGTGGCACGGTTGAACAGGTTGGCGTCGTAGTCCGGCAGGCTGACCATGGCGACGATCTCGCCGGAGCGCACGTCCATCACGATGGCGCAGGCGCCGATGGCGCGGAACTCCTCGCGGGCATCCTCCAGCTCGTCGCGCACCACCGCCTGCACCCGCACGTCGAGCGACAGCCGCAGCGGCCGCGGGTCGCCGTTCAGCCGGCGATCGAAGAAGCGCTCGACGCCGGCGACGCCGTGATCGTCGATGTCGACGGCACCCATGATCTGTGCGGCCACCCGGCCGAGCGGGTAGCGTCGCTTCTCGCCGGGCTCGAAATAGATGCCGGGAATGCCGAGGTCGTTGATCGCGAGCTCCTTGTCCGGCGGGATGTCGCGGGCGATGTAGACGAACTGCTTCTTCGACGACAGCCGCGCCACCACGTCGTCGACGTCGATGCCGGGAAGCACCGCCTTCAGCCGGCGCGCGACGTCGGCGGGGTCCATCAGCTCCAGCGGATTGGCGTACACCGCCGCGAGCGGCAGCGAGATCGCCAGGATCTGGCCGTTGCGGTCGGTGATGCTGGCGCGGTGCACGTGCGCGAGGCCGAGATCGTCGACCAGCAGCCCCTTCGGATCGGCGTCGTGGCTGGGCAGGCGCGGCACCTGCGGCGCGATCTGGCGCGGCGCCGGCGCCATCGGCCGGAACACCGTCGCCAGCGCCAGCTTGACCGAGACCGCGCCGAACAGCAGGGCGAAGCCGCCGGCGACGCACAGCACGCGCACGCGCATCCGCTCCATCAGCGCGCGCCGTGCCAGGTCGTGGCGGGTCACGCTGACGACGGTCTCGCCGCCGCGCGCAGGCTCGCCGGAGGTCACGCGGAGAGGCCGATCATGTCCGCACCTGGGTCATGCCGCGCTCCGGGATCGGGCGCCTCGCTGCATCGGCACCGCGTCAGCCGCCGTCCTGCATCGGCACCGGCGCCGGCAGCGTCGCGTGCGAGAAGCCCAGCGACGAGCCGACGCGCGTCGAGGCGGCGTCGGGCGAGCGCGCGGCAGGGTGCCAGGCGGCTTCGGCCGCGGCCGGACGGCCGTAGGCGCCGGCGGTCCTGAGCAGGCTGCGCGCCGGTGCGCCGTCGTACGCCGCGAGCCGGCTCGCCGGCGCCAGGTGCGCGGGCAGCGGCCTGATCGGCGCCTGATGCAGCGCCGAACGTTCGGCGGAAGACAGGCTG
>CAXTNB010000507.1:0-2089 GCA_964245385.1 uncultured Acetobacteraceae bacterium
CGCCTTCTACGACCCGATGATCGCCAAGCTGATCGTGCACGCCGCCACGCGCGCGCAGGCCGCCGCCGCACTGGCCGCCGCCTGCCGCACCGTGCAGGTCTGGCCGGTGAAGACCAATGCCGGCTTCCTGGCGCGCGCGCTGTGCCATCCCGACTTCGTCGCCGGACAGATCGATACCGGGTTCATCGAGGCCCGGCTCGACGCGCTGCTGCCGCCGGGCCAGCCCTCGACACGGGTGCTGCGGACGGCCGGCGCGCATCGTCTCGCCGCATTCGCCACGGCACCGCGCGGGTTCCGGCTGAACGCGGAGCCGCGCCTCGAGGTCCGGCTGCTCCACGGCGGCGAGACGCGGCTGATCACGCTGCCGCCAGGCGCGCCGCAGGCGTCGCTGCCGGTGTTCGAGCAGGACGGCGAGATCGTCGTGTTCGAGGACGGCGAGCCCTACGGCTTCCGCGATCCCGCCGCGGCGGCAGCGCCCGACGCCGACATGGCGGGCGGCGCGGTCGTCTCGCCGATGCCGGGACGCGTCGTGGCGGTCGCCGCGGCGGTGGGCGACACGGTGGCGAAGGGAGCGCAGCTGGTCGTGGTCGAGGCGATGAAGATGGAGCTCTCGCTGCAGGCACCGTGCGCCGGCACGGTCGTCGAGGTCGCGGCCCGGGTGGGACAGCCGGTCGGCGAGGGCGCGATGCTGGTCCGGCTGCAGCCGGAGGGTGCGGGTCATGGCGGGTAGGTATTTCGACCAGTTCGCGGTCGGCTGGAGCCTGCGGCACGACCTGCGCCGCACCGTGACCGAGACCGACAACCTGCTGATCACCGCGCTGACGCACAACCCGCAGCCCCTGCACCTGGACGCGGAGTACGCGGCCGGCACCGAGTTCGGCCGCATCGTCGTCAACGGCATCTTCACCTTCGGCCTGATGATCGGCATCTCGGTGGCCGACACCACCCACGGCACCCTGGTGGCGAATCTCGGCTACGACGCGGTGGTGATGCCGCATCCCGTCTTCGTCGGCGACACGCTGAGGGTCGAGACGGTGGTGGTCGAGACGCGCGACAGCAGGTCGAGACCGGCGAACGGGATCGTGGTCTTCGAGCACCGCGCCATCAACCAGCGCGACGAGGTCGTCTGCCAGTGCCGACGCACCGCGCTGCTGCACCGGAGCCCGACGTGAGGCGCCGGTCCTGGCTGTTCGTGCCGGGCGACGCGCCGCGGAAGCTGGAGAAGGCGGTCGGCACCGATGCCGACGTCGTCATCCTCGACCTGGAGGACTCCGTGGCCGAGGCGAGGAAGCCGGAGGCGCGCCGGCTGGTCGCCGACCTGCTGCACGCACGGCCGCGTGCGCGCGCGCTGTTCGTGCGCATCAACCCGCTCTCCGGCTCGCACGCGCTGGCGGATCTGGCGGCCGTCGTGCCGGCAGCGCCGGACGGGATCGTGCTGCCCAAGCCGGACGGCGCCCACGACGCGGTGCGGCTGGACCACTACCTGACCGCGCTGGAGGCCTCGGCGCGCCTGCCGAGCGGCCGCATCGGCATCCTGCCGATCGCGACGGAGACGCCGCGGGCGCTGTTCGCGCTCGACGGCTACCGCGACGCCGGCGCCCGCCTCGTCGGCCTGACCTGGGGTGCCGAGGACCTGCCGGCGGCGGTGGGCGCGTCGAGCCGCAACGAGGCCGGCGGCTACAGCGACCTGTGCCGGCTGGCCCGGACCCTGTGCCTGGCCGGGGCCGCGGCGGCC
Source organism: uncultured Acetobacteraceae bacterium (assembly GCA_964245385.1). Classification (GTDB taxonomy): domain Bacteria; phylum Pseudomonadota; class Alphaproteobacteria; order Acetobacterales; family Acetobacteraceae; genus Lichenicoccus. Next base: position 1,736 of record CAXTNB010000507.1, read on the forward strand.
GGCCTGCCGGCGATCGAGACCGTCTACCCGGAGTTCCGCGACCTCGCCGGGCTGCAAGCCTACGCGACGCGCGGTCGACGCGACGGCTTCGTCGGCATGATGGCGATCCATCCGCAGCAGGTGCCGGCGATCAACGCGATCTTCACCCCCGCCGAGCAGGAGCTCGAGCACGCCCGCAAGGTGGTCGCGTTGTTCGAGGCCGACCCGGGCATCGGCACGGTGGCACTCGACGGACGGATGCTGGACCTGCCGCACCTGAAGCAGGCGAGGGCGTTGCTGGCCGGCGCTGACGCGGCGCCCTCGACTCCCCGAACCCCGTCGCCGTCGCGTCCGCCTACTTCGCCGCGACCGGCG
>CAXTNB010000508.1:0-2080 GCA_964245385.1 uncultured Acetobacteraceae bacterium
CCGCCGGATGCGCCGATAGGATCTGCTCGGTCAGGGTGGTGCCGGTGCGCGGCAGGCCGACGATGAACACCGGCGCCGGGTCCGGCGCGTCGGCGCGCGGCCCGGTCTCGAGGCGGGCGCGGTCGTAGGCGCCGACGATCGCCGCCAGCATCGCCTGATGCGCGGCACGCGAGAAGGGCTGCGCCGCGCGCAGCAGCGCGTGGCCGTGCTGCCAGTGCGCGAAGGCGGCCGCCCGCTCGCCGCGCGCGTGCCGCCAGTCCGCCACCGCGAAGTGGGCGTGGATGCGCGGTTCCAGCTCGGCGGTGCGATCGCCGGCACGATGTGCCAGCTGGTCGGCGAGCGACGCCGCCGCCTGATGATCGCCCTGTTGCCGCGCCAGCCGGAAGCGTTGCCCGCACAGCAGGACCTCGCCAGCCCCGGCCGGGCGGCTCAGCTGCGCCAGCTCCGCCCGCCCCTCCGCCGGCCTGCCCACCCCGAGCCGCGCGCCGATCCGGCGCGCGGCCCAGTGCGCCTCGTCGATGCCCCGCGGCGGCGGCCCGGCGAGCAGCGCCAGCGCCGACGCCGCCTGGTCGTCCAGGGTCAGCAGACCGGCGAGGTGCAGGCGCGCGATGCCGCAGTCGGGGTCACGCGCCAGCACCTCGCGCAGCCGCAGCATGGCGCTCACCGGCTCGCCGGCCAGATGCTCCATCACGGCGAGATGCGCCGACGCGGCCGAGTGGCCCGGCTCGATGTCGAGCGCCTGCCGCATCGCGGCGCGCGCGTCGGCCACGTGGCCGAGCCGCGAGCAGACCAGCCCGAGCGCGAGCCATGCCTCGGCGAGCGGCCGCGGGTTCGCGTCGGCATCCCCTGCCGCGGGCCCCGAGGTCAGCATCGCGAGCTCGGCCAGCCGCAGCGCGTGCTGCGCCTCCGGCGTCTCCGGCGCCCGCGCGACGGCGCCCCGAGCCGCCTCGAGCGCGTCCGCCGGCCGGTCCAGCTTGAGCAGGGCGCGCGCGAGGTGGACGCGCGGCGCCGGGTCGTCGGGGGCGAGCCCAGCCGCGTGCTGCAGCGCCGCGGCGGCCTCGGCGAAGCGCTGCGCCGCCTGCAGCGCGATGCCGTGCCACAGCGCCGCCACCACGTCGCGCGGCGCCAGCCGCCGGGCGCGCGCGAGGTAGGGCAGCCCCTGCGCCGCGGCGCCGGTGCGGACCAGCGCCATGCCGCACAGCCGCAGCAGCATCGGGTCCGGCGGGCTGCGCGCCAGCAGCGACACCAGCAGGCGCGCGGCACCCTGGTAGTCGCCGGCCTCGAAGCGGCGGATCGCGTGCTGCCGCTCCCCCCGGTCCGGCGTCATCGTCGCATCGCTCAGAGCAGGATCGCCTCGAAGGGCGGCGTCAGGTCGGGCGCATCGAACTCCAGCACCCAGAGGTCCGGATCGCGCGCCACCTGACGCTCGACGTAGGCGTCGGCGGTCGGCTGGTCGACCGGCTCGCCGCCGGTCGCGCGTATCCAGGCGGGGGCGCCGTCGAGGCGGCGCGCCTGGCTCAGCACCACGATCGCGCCGTCGCGGTTCCGCAGCACCGCCAGCACGCCGCCGGCATCGGCGTCGCCGCGACGCAGCACCATGCCGGATCGGCCGAGCTGGTCCGCCCGCCGCACCGCCATGCTGGCCCAGATCACCGTCTTCAGGCGCGGCTCGCTCATGCTACCTCATTCCAGGTGCGCCGACGCGGCCGGCTCGTCGTCGGGCGGCGGCGACGCGTCGTCCGGCACCAGGGCCGCGCGATAGCGGGTCGGATCCTCGATCAGCAGCCGGGCCGCGTCCAGGTCTGCGTCGCCGCCGATCGCCGCCGGGCACGCCTCGCGTATCTCCAGGATGCGCGCCGCCGGCAGCGGCGAGCGGGCACGTCGCGAGTCCTCGACGGCGCGCGCGTTGTCCTGGACGCCGCCCGCGAGGTCGGCGAGCGCACGGTCCAGCGCCGCCTGGCCCAGGCTGGTGCAGAGCTGCGGCATCACCCCCAGGCCCTGCAGCGGCCAGCCGAGCGGCGCGATCACCCGGCTCCAGGTGACGAACAGCTCGCCGCCGTCGGGCAGCTGGGCGATGAAC
>CAXTNB010000509.1:0-2079 GCA_964245385.1 uncultured Acetobacteraceae bacterium
GCCGAGCAGGAACTTGCCGGAGATCGAGAAGTCGCGTCCCGACGCGCCGAGCCGGTTGTACAGCCAGGCGAGCGGCGGGCTCGCGAGCATGATCCAGATCGCGTTCAGCGCCTGGAACTGGCCGGGCGACCAGCGGAACAGCGTGACGCCGACCACGGTGAAATCGAGCCTGACGTTGCGCAGCGCGAACAGGGTCAGCGACGTCGACATCTGCTGGTAGAAGATGAAGAACAGCATCACCTCGAGGGTGAGCAGGTACATCAGCAGCAGGCCGGGCCGTTCGTCGCGCGTGCTGCGGAGGAACGTCCTCAGCCACATCGCGGCCACGATCGCCGCGGCCAGCCAGACGCAGTCGCGCGCCAGGGCCGGATGCTGCAGCACGAAGCTGACCAGCGCGACCGCCGCCAGCACGCCGACCAGCACCGGCGCCAGCCGTCCCAGCCGCAGCCGCTGCGCGTCCGGCGCCGAGCCGATATGGTCGACCCGGCGATGCATCAGCGCGTAGTTGGCGAGCCCGATCACGAGGCCGGCGCAGCACACCGAGAACGCGGTGTGCCAGCCATAGCTGTCCTTCAGCCACGGACAGAGCAGCAGCGAGACCGTCGAGCCGACATTCACCGCCATGTAGTAGATGGTGAAGGCGCCATCCAGCCTGGCGTCGTCGCCCTCGTAGATCCGGCGCACCATGTTGGCGGCGTTCGGCTTGAACATGCCGTTGCCGATGGTGATCGTGCCCATCGCCAGGTAGAGCAGCAGCGTCCCCTGCACCGGCAGGGACATGAACAGGTAGCCGAGCGCCAGCGTGATCGCGCCCAGCAGCATGGTGCGCCGCGAGCCCAGCACCTGGTCGCCGATCCAGCCGCCGATCGCGGGTGCGGCGTAGGTCAGCGCGGCGAACGCGCCCCAGAGCAGGTTCGCGCGGCTGTCCGGGAAGCCGAGCTGCTGCACCATGAACAGCAGCAGGATCGCCTGCATGCCGTAATAGCCGAAGCGCTCCCACAGCTCGATCAGCAGCACCACCGAGAAGGATTGCGTCCGGCTCGGCTGCCTCGCGGCCGTGGCGTAGGCGGTGGCGGTCGATGCGGGCATTCGGCTTCCGGTGGCCAGGGGAGGCGATAGGTCACCCCGATTGCGCCGGATTGGCAAGACGCGCCTCGCCGGCCGCATTAGTGGATGGCCCCCTTGTTGTGGATGGCCTGGACGAACCTTATGTCTTGCGCGGGGAAGGTAGCGCCGCGACCCGCCGCGGCGCTCCGGAGCCATGAGAGGATGGCATGGAACAGACGCTGCTCTACCGGGAGGTGCGCTACGTGATCGGTCCCGAGCAGGACGGCCACCGCCTCTGGACCATACACCTCGACGGCGCCTCCGAGAGCGGCATCTCCGGCGGCAGCGGCCTGCGCGGCTCGTTCAAGGCGGCGGTGCTGCACGCGCGCGAGGCGATCGATGCGAGGCTCGACGCCGTCACGGCGGCCTGATGCACGGCGATCTCGACGGCCTGCACCCGAACGCCTTCGACAAGGCCGACCCGGGGCCGGACGCCCTGTTCTACGCGACGCCCCGCTTCCTCACCCATATCGACGACGGCGCCATCGCCGCGGTGACCGCGCTCTACCGCACCGTGCTGCCCGAAGGCGGCGTCATCCTGGACCTGATGAGCAGCTGGGTCAGCCACCTGCCGGAGGAGATGTCGTTCGAGCGCGTGATCGGCCACGGCATGAACGCCGACGAGCTGGCCGCCAATCCGCGGCTGGACGAGCATTTCGTGCAGGATCTCAACCAGGATCCGTCGCTGAAGCTCGCCGATCGTTGCCTCGACGCCGCCTGCCTGTGCGTCTCGGTGCAGTACCTGCAGCGACCGGTATCGGTGTTCCGCGAGCTGGCGCGGGTGCTGCGGCCGGGCGCTCCGGTGGTGATCACCTTCTCGAACCGCTGCTTTCCCACCAAGGCGGTGGCGATCTGGCAGGCGCTCGACGCCGAGGACCAGCAGCGCCTGGTGTCGATGTGCCTGGCACGCGCGGGCCTCGCCGAGATCGAGACCGGTGCCGTGCTTCCCGACGCGCACGACCCCGACTGGCG
>CAXTNB010000510.1:0-2067 GCA_964245385.1 uncultured Acetobacteraceae bacterium
GGCGCGCCGCCTGCCCGGCGAGCGATCGCCCCGCCGAGGCCTCCACGCGGCCCAGGCGCGGCTTCAGCCGCAGCAGCCAGCCGTCGCCGGACTGCATCGGCGCGAACAGGTCCGGGCACCAGCCGCGCACGGCGGCTGCGGCGCCCGACTCCATGGAGGCCGCCGGGTGCTAGCTCCGCGCCGTCGCCTTGCTCTCGCGCTTGGCGGCGCGCGCCGCCTCGTCGGCCGCCTCCTCCGCGCGACGCGCGGCGACCTCCTCGTCGTGCCGACGATACAGCGCCAGCGCCTCCACGGCGTGACGGTTCGCCACCGTCTCGGCCTCGGACGCCGAATGCGCCAGCTGCCCGGCCTTGCCGTAGTTGCCCGACCCGGCGTTGCGCGCGGCGTCGTGGTGCAGCTTCGCGGCGACCTCGAAATGCTTCGCCGCCTCCTCGTGATGCTTGGCGGTTGCCTGCTGCGTCTCGTTCACGTTTCTGGTCTCCTGGAGGGCCGTGACGGTACGGCAAGCGCCCGCCAGCGGCAAGATTGCCGGCACTGCCGCTCAGGACCCGGCGGCGTCGGCCTCGGCGTGCAGCAGGGCGGCGCTGTTCGCCTTCGGGCGCCACAGCGAGCGTGCCAGCGCGTCGCGGAAGTCCGCCCGCATGGCGCGCCAGGCCTGCGGGTTGGCCTCGCGCAGGAAGCGGTCCACCGCGGGATCGGCCAGGGTGGCCGCGAACACCAGCTCGTACTGCGCATCGAAGCGCCGCGGCAGGGCGCGGGCGAAGCCGTGCAGGCCGCTCAGCGCGCGCGCGATCTCCGAGGCGCCGCGATAGCCGTGGCGCATCATGCCGGCGATCCAGTCCGGGTTGGCGAGGCGGCCGCGCACCACCCGCACCACCTCCTCGCCGACGGTGCGCAGCTTCGGCGCCTCGGGACGCGAGCTGTCGGCGTGATACAGCGCGGGCTCGCGGCCGAGCAGCGCCGCCGCGGCGGCGTAGCCGCCCTCGTGGGCGGCGTATTCCGGGCTGTCGAGCAGGTCGGTCTCGGCGTGGTCCTGCTGATGCAGCAGCGCCTCGCTGCCGGCGACGCGGGCGGCGAAGCCCGCCGGGTCGGCGGCGCCGTCGCGGCCGCGTCCGTAGGCGCCGGACGAGGCGGCGAGGTAGGCGCGGCCGAGGGCGGCGCGATCGGCACCGCCGAGCAGCGCCTCGGATCCGGCGCCGTGCAGTCCGGGCTGCGGGCCGTAGATGCGGCACGGCGCCGACTCTCCGGCGGCCGCGAGCGGGTTGAGCGCCGCGCTCTCCTCTCGCGCGGCGACCGCCCGCACCGCGTCGTCGAACAGCAGCATCTGCGCCTCGAAACTGTCGCGGAACAGGCCGGAGACGCGCAGCGTCACGTCGACGCGCGGCCGGTCGAGCAGCGCGGTCGGCACGATCTCGATGCCGCGCACCCGGCCGGAGGCGTCGTCCCAGAGCGGGGCCGCGCCGATCAGCACCAGGGCGAGGGCGAGGTCCTCGCCGCCGGTGCGCAGCGTGGTGCTGGCCCACAGGTCGATCATCAGGCTGAGCAGCCACTCGCCGGTATCCTGCAGGTGACGCGCCAGCAGCGTCTCCGCCATCCGCCCTGCCAGCACCATCGCACCTCGGGTCGGCACCGCGCGCGGATCGATCGCGAACAGGTTGCGCCCGGTGGGCAGCACGTCGGGCCGTCCGCGCGAGGGCGCGCCGGCGGGACCGGGCTGCACCAGGCGGCCGTCGAGCGCCGCCAGCAGCGCCCGCGCCTCCGGCACCGGCACCGGCTTGCTGAACAGGAAGCCCTGCACCTCGGTGCAGCCTTCGGCCACCACCCGCGTCAGCTGCTCCTCCGTCTCCACGCCCTCGGCGGTGACGCGCATGTCCATGCTGCGGCCCAGCGTGGCGATGGCGTGCACGATCGCCGAGGTGTCCTTGCTGCTGCCCAGGCCCCGGACGAAGCACTGGTCGATCTTCAGCTTGTCGAACGGGAAGGAGCGCAGGTAGCTGAGCGAGGAGTAGCCCGTGCCGAAATCGTCCAGCGCGATCTTCACGCCGAGCGAGTGCCGCCGGTGCAGGA
>CAXTNB010000511.1:0-2066 GCA_964245385.1 uncultured Acetobacteraceae bacterium
ATCCCGGCCTGAGGACGGCCTGTCGCACCTGCCGGCCGTCCTCAGGCCGGGATCGCCTCCGGCTCGTGCCGCGCCCGCGTGGCCAGCAGCGTGTTCAGGGCGTGCAGGTAGGCGCGCGTCGCCGACACCACCGTGTCGGCGTCGGCTCCCTGCCCGTCCACCATCTTGCCGTGTTCCTCCAGCCGCACCGTGGTGCGCGCCTGCGCGTCGGACCCTTCGGTGATCGCGCCCACCGAGTACAGCGTCAGCACCGCCTCGTGCGGGAACAGCGCGCGGATCGCGTTGAACGCCGCGTCCACCGGGCCGTTGCCGCCGGTGCTGGCGCTGACCCGCTCGCCCTCGATCTCCAGCTCCAGCTCGGCGTGCGCCGGCCGTCGTGAGCCGGCGCGCAGCTCCAGCGAGACGAAGCGCAGATGCGCGTGGTCGCGCTGCTCGTCATCGACGAGAGCCACGATATCATCGTCGTAGAGCGTCTTCTTGTGATCCGCGAGCGCCTTGAAGCGGACGAACGCGTCGTTCACCTGGTTCTCGCCCAGCTCGCCGTAGCCCAGCGCGCGCAGCTTGTCGCGGAAGGCGGCGCGCCCGGAATGCTTGCCCAGCACCAGCGAGGAGCGGGTCCAGCCGACGCTCTCCGGCGTCATGATCTCGTAGGTGGCGGCGTTCTTCAGCACGCCGTCCTGATGGATGCCGCTCTCGTGGGCGAAGGCGTTGCGTCCGACGATCGCCTTGTTCGGCTGCACGTCGAAGCCGGTGATGGTCGAGAGCATGCGCGACACGCGCAGCAGCTTCGCGGTCCCGACGTTGTTGCGGAACGGCAGCACGTCCTGGCGCGTGCGCAGCGCCATGACGATCTCCTCCAGCGCCGCGTTGCCGGCGCGCTCGCCGATGCCGTTGATCGTGCACTCGATCTGGCGTGCGCCGGCGCGCAGCGAGGCGATCGTGTTGGCCACCGCCAGGCCGAGGTCGTTGTGGTTGTGCGCCGACAGGATCACGCCGTCGGCACCGGGCACGCGGGCGCGCAGCATGCGGAAGATCGCCTCCATGTCCTCGGGGGTCGCGTAGCCGACGGTGTCGGGGATGTTGATGGTGTTGGCACCCGCCGCGATCGCCGCCTCGACGCAGCGGCACAGGAACTCGGGCTCGGTGCGGCTGCCATCCTCCGCCGACCACTCGACGTCGTCGGTGAACTGCCGCGCCGCGTGCGTGCCCTTGGCGATCAGCTCCAGCACGGTCTCCGGCTGCATGCGCAGCTTGTACTTCATGTGCAGCGGCGAGGTGGAGATGAAGGTGTGGATGCGCCTGCGCTCGGCCGGCCGCACCGCCTCGCCGGCGCGGGCGATGTCGTCGCGGCCACCGGTGCGCGCCAGGCCGCAGATCACCGGCCCGCGGACCAGGCGGGCGATCTCGCGAACGCTCTCGAAATCGCCGTCGGAGGCGACCGGGAAGCCGGCCTCGATCACGTCCACGCCGAGATCGGCGAGCGCCTCCGCCATGCGCAGCTTCTCGGTGAGGTTCATCGAGAAGCCGGGCGACTGCTCGCCGTCCCGCAGGGTGGTGTCGAACAGGATGACGCGATCCGCCTCGAGGCGGCCGAAGCTCGGATGGTCGATGCTCATCGGGTGTTCCTGACGTGCGCGATGCGCCGCTGCGAGGGTGACGGACAGACCGTCATGGACGGGCGAACCCCTGAGCGCGACCGGCGCCGGTGCCGGGCGATCGCTCAGGGGTGGCTAAGTCGCGGCGCGCCGGAGGCAGCGGCGGCCTGCGCACGCCTCGGGCCGTGCAAAGTCGTTACGGAATGGCACACAGAGCCATGATATCATCAGCCTCCCGGCGTGCAAACCGCCGTCACCCGTCTCGGAGCTGATCGATGCGCCTCTCGCCCCGCCCGATGGCCGGACTGCTGCTGACGCTGTCGCTGGCGGCCTGCACCGTGGCCCCGCCCCCCGGGCCGACCGTCATGGCGGCACCCGGTGCCGGCAAGAGCTTCGAGCAGTTCCAGTACGACGACCATCGCTGCCGCGACTACGCCACCGCCGCCGACCGCGGCGTCACGCCGCAGCAGG
>CAXTNB010000512.1:0-2060 GCA_964245385.1 uncultured Acetobacteraceae bacterium
GCGGCGTGCTCCTCGGGCAAGGTGGCGCGGTCGCACGTGCTGGACGCGATGGGGTTGGGCGCGCTGGCCGGCGAGGCGATCCGGGTGTCGCTGCCGTGGAACGTGCGGCCGCAGCACGCGGACGGCTTCATCGACGCCTACGCGACCATGGCCCGTCGCAGGCGTGCGGCGTGATCTACCTCGACAACCAGGCCACCACCGCCTGCGACCCGCGGGTGCTGGCGGCGATGCTGCCGCTGTTCTCGGAGCACTACGGCAACGCGCACAGCGCCGAGCACGCCATGGGCCGCGAGGCCGAGGCCGAGGTCGAGGCCGCGCGCCGCGACGTCGCGGCGCTGCTGCACGCCGACCCGCGCGAGATCGTGCTCACCTCGGGCGCCACCGAGGCCAACAACCTCGCCGTCAAGGGTGCGGCGCGCCACGCCGCCGCCGGCGGCGACGCGCGGCGCCGGCTGGTCACGCTGGCGACCGAGCATCCCTGCGTGCTCGACAGCATCCGGGACCTGGCGGCGGAGGGATTCGAGCCGGTGGTGCTGCCGGTGCGGCCGGACGGCATCCTCGATCCGGCCGTGCTCGAGGCGGCGCTGCGCCTGCCGACCCTGCTGGTCAGCGTCATGGCGGTCAACAACGAGACCGGCGTGATCCAGGACCTCGCGGCGCTGTCGCCGATGGTGCGCGCGTCGGGCGCCCTGTTCCACTCCGACCTCGCGCAGGCCGCCGGCAAGATCCCGCTCGACGTGGCGACGCTCGGCCTCGACCTCGCCTCGCTGAGCGGACACAAGTTCTACGGCCCCAAGGGGGTGGGCGCGCTCTACGTCCGGCGTCGGCCGCGGGTGCGCCTGGCGCCGCTGTTCTCCGGCGGCGGCCAGGAGCGCGGCCTGCGCTCCGGCACCCTGCCGGTGCCGCTGGTGGCGGGCTTCGGCGTCGCCTGCCGGATCGCGCTCGCCGAGCAGGCCGAGGAGGCGGCGCGGCTGCGCGGGATGCGCGACCGGCTGCTGCAACGATTGACGGAGGCGCTGCCCGGGCTCGCGGTCAACGGCAGCCTGGAGCGGCGCATCGCCGGCAACCTCAACCTGCGCTTCCCGGCGCGCGACGCGCTGGAGATCATCGCGCGTGCCCCGGAGCTCTGCCTCTCCACCGGCTCGGCCTGCGCCTCGGCGGAGCTGGAGCCGTCGCGGGTGCTGCGCGCGATGGGGCTGAGCCGCGCGCAGGCGGCGCGGAGCTTGCGCCTCGCGATCGGACGTTTTACCTCACCGGCGGAACTGGAGCAGGTCGCGGCCATCCTCACCCGTGCGCACGATGATCCGGCCAGGCTCGACGCAACCGATCATCTCCCCGAGACAGCCCAATGCCCAAGATGAGCTTCGTGACGCGCGACGGCAGCACGCGTGAGGTCGAGGCCCCGCTGGGTCTCTCGGTGCTGGAGATCGCGCATCGTCACGGCGTCGATCTCGAGGGCGCCTGCGAGGGCTCGCTGGCCTGCGCCACCTGCCACGTGGTGGTCGACCCCTCCTGGTCGGACCGGCTCGCCGAGCCGACCGAGGACGAGGAGGACATGCTCGACCTCGCCTTCGCGCTGGAGAAGACCTCCCGCCTGGGCTGCCAGATCGTGATGACCGAGGCGCTGGACGGCCTCGTCGTGCGCCTGCCGCGCACCGGCTGAGCGGATGCGTATCCTGGTCGCGATGTCCGGCGGCGTGGACAGCTCGGTGGTCGCGGCGAGGCTGGCGGAGCAGGGCCACGAGGTGATCGGCGCCACCCTGCAGCTGCACGACCAGCGCGGCGCCGAGGACGCGGCGGCACGCAAGGGTGCGTGCTGCGCCGGCCGCGACGTCGCCGACGCGCGCCGCGTCGCCGACCGGATCGGCTTCGCGCACTACGTGATCGACGCCGAGGCGCGTTTCCGCGAGAGCGTGATCGAGGGCTTCGCCGCCGGCTACGCCGCCGGCGAGACCCCGGTGCCGTGCGTGCAGTGCAACCGCGGCGTCAAGTTCACCGACCTGCTGGGCCTCGCCCGCGACCTCGGCGCCGAGGCGATGGCGACCGGCCACTACGTGCGG
>CAXTNB010000513.1:0-2048 GCA_964245385.1 uncultured Acetobacteraceae bacterium
ACGGAAGGTTCCGGCGCCGCCCTGTTCGACGTGGTGAAGGGTGCGGCGGGCGGAACGGACGTGATCGACGGGTTCAAGACCAGCACCGACCATATCCAGCTGTTCGGCTACGCATCTTCCGACCTGCAGGTGACGACCAGCAACGGCTCCAGCTTCGTGAGCCTGACCGACGGCACCAAGATCCAGGTCGTCGGCGTGACCGACCTCGGCGGCAGCATCAGCTAGGTGTCGAGCTCCGGCGCGCGGCACGGGCCGCGTGCCGGAGGCCGCCACGCCGATGGGTACGCGGCAGCAGCTGCCGTCCTAACCTCACCTTAACGATGTTCTCCTAGCCTGACCGCGGCTCCGGGCGTCTTGAGACCGATGCGGCAGGAATGGTGATGAAGATTCGATCTGTTCCGGCTCGATCGGCCGGCTACCGGCCGCGGTCGCGCTTCATCGAGAGCGCTCAGGGATGGCGTGACCTCGCGGCCCGTGCGTGCGGCGACTGCCGGGACGCCGACGAACGCCGAGGCGGTCGAACTTCGTGAGCCATCCGCGCCGAGACGTCGCTGCCGGCGTTCCTCTGGTTCGTCGGGCGGCCGGTCAGGGAGCTGTTCGCGCCGGTGGATCACGAGGCGCTGCATGCGGCACTCGCCCTGCTCGTGGAACGCGGTCGCCTGCAGCCGTTGATCATCCGGCTGTCGGATCCGGAACGGACGCACCTCGCCCTCGCCGGCATCGCGCTGCCGACGCACGACGCCCCTCTCAGGCTGAGCCTCAGCTTGGCGCGTCCTCCAGCGCCGCTCGCCAGCCTGATCCAGGCCCGCACCCCGCACTCGATGGCGCGTGCCACGGAGGCGCGCCTGCGCGACGGCACGCCGTGCGATCTCAAGCTGCTGGAGATCAAGGGCCGCGGAAGCACCGTGATCTCCTCGAGCGAGATGATCGGACGCGCGCTCGAGGCCGTGGCACCGGAGGCGATGGCGAGCGAGATCGCGCCGGGCCGGTTCGGCCTGCTGGGTTCCGCGGACTCCGGGGCGGACCTGCTCTCGATCGCCGGCCTTCTGGAGCAGGCGCTGCGCAAGCAGGGCATCGAGGTCTCCGTCGCCGGCCGCCGGCTGAACCTGTCCATGGAGGGACTGACGCAGACCCAGGCGGCGCGTGCGCTGCGCCAGGCGCTCAACGTGTTCGCGCGCGGCGGGGCGCTCTGCCTCGACGAGGCAGGTTTCGGCGGCGGCCTCGCCGGCTACATCCGCCGGGCGGGAACCCAGGCCGCCGCGTTGCGGCAGACGATCCGGAAGAACCAGTTCAAGCTGGTGTTCCAGCCGATCGTCTCGCTGTCCGACCTGTCGATGCACCATTTCGAGGCGCTGATCCGCCCCGGCTCGGAGGCCGGCAGCGCGTTCCAGGGTCCCCAGGACTTCATCATGCTGGTGGAGACGCTGGGACTCGCGGACGAGCTGGACCTGGAGGTTGCTCGCCTCGCCTGCGAGGCTGCCAGCGCGTCCGAGGCCGTGGTCGCGTTCAACGTCTCCGGACAGTCGGTGCAGAGCCCCGGCTTCCGCGACCGCCTGATGCGTCTGCTCTCGACCAGTGCGGCGAGCAAGGCGGGACTGGTCATCGTCGAGATGACGGAGACCGCGGAGATCGAAGACGTCGAGGAGGCCGCGCGGACCGCCGATGCGCTGCGTTCGCTCGGCGTGCCTTTCTGCCTCGACGATTTCGGCGCCGGCGCGATCGATATCCGGCTGCTGCGAGAGCTCAGGCCCAACATCGTCAAGCTCGACGGCTCGTACATCCCCGGCGTCGTGCAGGGCGGACGGGAGCGGGCGCTGGTCGCCGGGATGGTCGAGATCGGACGCGGAGCGGGAGCCGAGATCGTCGCCGAGCGCATCGAGACCAGGGCGGAGGCGGAAGCCCTGCAGGCGCTCGGCGTGCAGTACGGCCAGGGCTGGCTGTTTGGACGCCCGGTTCCGCTGCCGAACCCTCCTGGCCACCCGTCCGCTGCACCGAGGCCACGCCGCCGCGCCGGCCAGAAGGAGGATTGGGGCTAGCAGGGTGCGGAA
>CAXTNB010000514.1:0-467 GCA_964245385.1 uncultured Acetobacteraceae bacterium
GCTTGTAGCGCGCCACCACGTCGCCCAGCGTGTAGTTGCGCACGTGGCCCATGTGCAGCTGGCCGCTGGGGTAGGGGAACATCTCCAGCACGTAGTAGGTCGGCTGCCCGTCGGGCGGCACGTCGTCGACGGTGAAGCAGCCGCGGCGCGTCCACTCGGCCTGCCAGCGCGGCTCGCTCTCGCGGAAGTCGTGCGCGACCGCGTCGTTCATCGGCGGCGGTCCGCTGTCACGCGCGCGCCCTCAATTGCCGGTCTGACCGGCGTCGGCGCGAAGCTGGCGGGCGCGGGCGAGGATCTTGTTGGTGATGTCGGGCGCGGTGTTCGGGGCGACCGACGCGTCCGTCCACTGGCCGTCCTGCAGCGTCTGGCGGAAGATCGCGACCCGTATGGCGTCCGAGCGCAGCTGCTTGCCGAGCACGTAGGCGGTCGCCTTGAAGCGCTCGGAGATGGTGGTCGGCGGCGTGTAC
>CAXTNB010000514.1:477-2030 GCA_964245385.1 uncultured Acetobacteraceae bacterium
GGTTGCGCGGGGTACTGAGCGCGGAGGTGTCGCCGGTGGTGTCGACGGTGCGGCCGCCGCTGTCCTGGCCGGAGCAGGCGGCCAGGAGCAGGATCGGCAGGAGGGGGCGGATGCGGGCGATCATGATGCCTCTGGAAGTCGCGCGGGCGTGCCGGCCGGCCGGCGCTGCGTATCTAGCCCGCCCGGTTCAGGTCGCCAAGCGGACGCCGCGCGCGGCCTCCCCGGCCGCCTCGTCCCCGGTGCCGTCGCCGGTGCGCTCCCCGGGACCCTCCCGGGCGCCGTCGCGGTGCGCCGCCATCCCCGCCGCGCGCAGGCCGTCGGCGATCCGGGCGCGATCCGCCTCGCGGCGCAGGCGCATGTTGCCGAGCACGTCCTCGACGCTCAGCCCCGGCGCCAGGCCCTGGATGCGGGCCAGCAGCCGCTCCGACTCGTCGCGCAGGCCGAGATGGCCGAAGGCCGCGAGGCAGGGGATCGCCGGGTAGAGCAGCGAGGGCGACAGCTCGATCAGCTCGCGGCCCAGGCTGGCGGCCTGTTCGTCGCGGCCCTGCAGCAGCGCGATGGTCACGGCGATGCCGTCGAACAGGTAGTGCAACGGGTGCAGCGGACACAGACGCTTGTAGAGCGCGTAGCGCCGCTCCGCCTCGTCGAGCTCGCCGATCCGCGCCAGCACGAAGGCCGCGAACACCAGCCCCATGCCGAGGTTGGGCTCGATCTGTAGCGCCCGCTCGATCAGGGCGAGCCCGACCCGCGGATCGTCCAGCAGGTGGCCGTGGATGAGCCCGATCAGCGCGATGCCGGGCGGATCGACGCCGCCCTGCAGCACCTCGCGCATCGCCGCCTGGGCGAGCGTGCCCTCGCCCTCGAAGCTGCCCCAGAACTGGGTGGCGCGGACGAAGTGGCGCATGGTCTCGACCAGGCTGACCAGCGGATGGTCCGGATCGAGCGCGCGGGCCCGCGCCAGCATCTCCCCGGCCTTGTCGTTCTGCTGCCGCTGCGAGCGCATCACCAGCGACAGCGCGCGCAGCGCCAGCTGCACGGCATTCAGTTCCGCGGCCGGGCGCGCGCCGACGCGCCGGCTCTCGATCACCACCAGCTCCCACGGCAGCTGCGCGCTGACCTGTGCCGCCACCTCGTCGAGCCGAGTGGTCGCGTCGGACGGATCGCAGTCGAAGCGCTTGGCCCACACCACGTGGCCCTGCAGCCGCAGGTCGAGCAGGCGCAGGATGATCCGGATCCGGCTGCGGCCGCGCAGGATGGTGCCGTCCAGCACGTAGTCGAGGCCGAAATTGCGTCGCAGCAGCGCGTCGTCGCGGCCGGCGGCCAGCGCCTGGGCGAGCATCGAGCCGCTGATCACGGCGATGATCGAGCGGCTCGCCAGCCCGGCCACCAGCTCCTCGGTGAGGGCGGGGACCAGCTTGTCGTTGGCGCCGGCATCCAGGTCGAGCGGCGGCAGCACCGCCAGCGTCGCGATGCTGCGGCCGCGCAGGCGGTGGCCGGTCATCGACACCACCGGGTCGGTCTCGGCCGCCTCGGCGGCGACCAGCTGCGGCGTC
>CAXTNB010000515.1:0-1163 GCA_964245385.1 uncultured Acetobacteraceae bacterium
CCACGTGGGAGAGCGAGACGCCGCCGCGCTCGCAGGTGAAGCGCGGCTTCTCGACGGTCATGCGCAGGTCCGCCGCCCGCACGGCGCCCCCGGCGGCCAGGCCGGCGCCGAGCAGCGACGCCGCGGCGAAGGCTCGGAGCTGGCGGCGGCTGGAAGATGTCATCGCGGGGCCTCGTCCGGAAGCAGGTGTTCGGGTAATGGACGATGCAGGAGGAAGGTTACCTCACTCGCAAATCGTTGAAGCCGACGTCCCGATCACCCACCTTCGCGCCCGGCACCCTGCACGGGCCGCCGACGGATGACCCCGCGACCCGCATGAGCCAGTTGCTGTCCTCCCTGCTGCACGATCCGGCTCCCGTGCCGGCTGCCGCCCCGTCCGCCGCCGCGGCGGCCGTGCCTGCGGCACCCGGCGGCCCGCTCGCCGCCTACCGGCAGCGGCTGGAGCGCGGGATGCTGCATCACGATCCGGAGCAGGAGCGCGCGGCGGCGCGGCTCGACGTGCTGTTCGAGGGGCTGCGCACCCAGCCCGGCTGCGAGGCGCGTCGCGGCCGCGGCCTGGGGCGGCTGTTCGCGCGCGGCGCGATCCGCGCCTGCCGCCCGCGCGGCGTCTACCTGGTCGGCGACGTGGGTCGCGGCAAGTCGATGCTGATGGACCTGTTCTTCGAGCTGGCGCCGGTGTCGCGCAAGCGGCGCATCCACTTCCACCGCTTCATGCAGGAGGTGCACGCCAAGCTGTTCGCGATGAAGCGCGCCCATCCGGAGCTCGCCGACCCAATCCCGCCGCTCGCCACCGTCATCGCCAACGAGGCGCGGCTGCTCTGCTTCGACGAGTTCCAGGTCAACGACATCGCCGACGCGATGATCCTCGGCCGGCTGTTCGCCGCCCTGTTCGAGCGCGGCGTGGTGGTGGTGGCGACCTCGAACACGGTGCCGGACGAGCTGTTCCAGCATCGGCCGGGACGCGACGCCTTCAGGCCGTTCATCGCCAGCATCAAGCGCGAGATGGACACGCAGCTGCTGCACAGCCCGCGCGACTATCGCCGCGGCGGCCTGCGCGGCGTCGCGGTCTGGCACGTGCCGGCGAACGACCGCGCCGACCAGCAGCTCGACGTGGCGTTCCGGCGGCTGTCCGGCGGGGCGGCGGTCGAGCCGGTGGTCCTGAC
>CAXTNB010000515.1:1173-2019 GCA_964245385.1 uncultured Acetobacteraceae bacterium
GTGCGGCAGGCGGCGGGGCCGGTGGCGCGCTTCGATTTCGACTGGCTGTGCGGCCAGCCGCTCGGCGCCGGCGACTACCTGGCGCTGGCGACGCGCTTCGCCAACGTGATCATCGACCACGTGCCGCGGCTCGGCCCGGAGAACTTCGACGTGGCGCGGCGCTTCATCGTCCTGGTCGACGCCCTGTACGAGAACAGGACCAAGCTGATCGCCTCGGCGGCCGACCGGCCGGACCGGATCTACCTGCGCGGCGAGGGGGCGGCGGCGTTCGAGCGCACCGCCTCGCGGCTCGAGGAGATGCAGAGCCAGGCCTACCTGGACCTGCCGCAGCCGGGGTGAGCGGCCCACTTGTCGCGCCACCCACGAAGGATTAGCACGTCGCGTGGCCGGCGTGAGGGCGCCTGCGGCGCGCGGCGCATCGCGCACAACTTCCTGGGGGATCCATGGCTCGCAGCAAGATCGCGCTCATCGGGGCCGGCAACATCGGTGGCACCCTGGCCCACCTGATCGGCCTCAAGGAGCTGGGCGACGTCGTCCTGTTCGACGTGTTCGGCGGCGTCGCCGCCGGCAAGGCGCTCGATCTGGCGCAGTCCTCGCCGGTCGACGGCTTCGACGTGGCGCTCAGCGGCGGCTCCGAGTACGGCGTGATCCGGGGCGCGGACGTGGTCATCGTCACCGCCGGGTTCCCCCGCCTGCCGGGCATGTCGCGCGACGACCTGCTGGCCAAGAACGCCGAGGTGATCGGCCAGGTCGCGGAAGGGATCAGGAGTTACGCGCCGGACGCCTTCGTCATCGTCATCACCAACCCGCTCGACGTGATGGTGGCGGTGATGCAGGAGAAGTCCG
>CAXTNB010000516.1:0-2017 GCA_964245385.1 uncultured Acetobacteraceae bacterium
CGAAGGTGCCGCCGCCGAGGTCGTAGACCGCGACCGTGCCGCCGTTCTTCTTCTCCATGCCGTAGGCGAGCGCCGCCGCGGTCGGCTCGTTGATGATGCGCAGCACCTCGAGACCGGCGATGCGGCCGGCATCCTTGGTGGCCTGGCGCTGCGCGTCGTTGAAGTACGCCGGCACGGTGATGACCGCCTGCGTCACGGTCTCGCCGAGATAGGTCTCGGCGGTCTCCTTCATCTTGCCCAGGACGAAGGCGCTGATCTGGCTCGGCGCGTACTTCTGGCCACGGGTCTCGACCCAGGCGTCGCCGTTGTCGCCCTTGACGATGGCGTACGGGACCAGCCCGCGATCCTTCTCGACGGTCGGATCTTCGAAGCGACGGCCGATCAGGCGCTTGACCGCGTACAGCGTGTTGGTCGGGTTGGTCACCGCCTGGCGCTTGGCCGACTGGCCGACCAGCCGCTCGCCGTTCTCGGCGAAGGCGACCATGGACGGCGTCGTGCGCGCGCCCTCGCTGTTCTCGATGACGCGATTGTCGTCACCCTCGCGGATCGACACGCAGGAATTGGTGGTGCCGAGATCGATCCCGATAACCTTGCTCATACGATACTCTCCTTGTCAGCAGCCATCCTCGGCCCGAAGCACCGAGAGCGACCCAATGGATAGACGGCGGCAAGGATGTATTGAGGACCACCGGGTCCGACAAGTCCCTGCCGTCGCGGATGCACAAATTCTAGGCAGAAATCGACGCGGAGAACCGTGCCTAGACGGTGCGGTCGAGGGTCTCCGCCTCGGCCGCAGCGGCGGGCGGAGCTTCCGGCGACACCGCCCTCGCGACCACCACCATCGCCGGCTTCAGCAGCCGGCCGTTCAGGGTCCAGGCCGAGGTCCAGGCCTGGATCACGGTGCCCGGCGGATGCTCGGGATGAGGCTCCTCCGCCATCGCCTGATGCAGGTTGGCGTCGAACACCGCGCCGGTCGGATCGGTGCCGACGATGCCGTTGCGTTCCAGCACGCCGAGGAACGAGCGCTCCACGCTCTCGAAGCCCTCGCGCAGCTTGCTCAGCACGGGGCTGTCGTCGGCGGAGGGAGCGGGCAGGCTGGCGATGCCGCGGCGCAGGTTCTCCGCCGCCTCCACCACGTCGCCGGCGAACTTCTGCACCGCGTACTGGCGCGCGTCCTCGGTCTCGCGCCTGGCGCGGGTGCGGACGTTCTGGGTCTCCGCCTCGGCGCGCATCCAGCGATCGCGCATCTCGTCCAGCGACGTCTCGAGTTCCTGGATCCGGCTGGCGGCGGCCTGCATCACCGTCTCGGTGCCCTGCGTCGCGCCGGCGGCCACGTCCGCGCCCGGGGCGGCTGCGTCGCGGTCGGGCTCGTGCGCCGACATCATCGTCTCGTCGTGGGTCATGGCGGTGAATTAGGTGACGCGAGGAGGATCAACAAGCCGTAAATGCAGCCCTGCGTCGCCTTCTCCCGCCGCCTGCTGCTTCCGCCTCCGTTCGTGTCATGATGCCGTATCCATCGCATGATCGGGCAGGAGACAGCCGCTTGGACGCCATGAAACACACGATCGCGCTGGTCGACGACGACCGCAACATCCTGACCTCGGTCTCGATCACGCTCGAGGCGGAGGGCTTCCAGGTGCGCACCTACACCGATGGCGAGAGCGCGCTCCAGGGCATCACGGCGAAGCCCGTCGATCTCGCCGTGCTCGACATCAAGATGCCGCGCATGGACGGGATGGAGCTGCTGCAGCGCCTGCGCAGCCGCTCGCAGCTGCCGGTGATCTTCCTGACCAGCAAGGACGAGGAGGTCGACCAGCTGATGGGGCTGCGCCTGGGGGCCGACGACTACATCACCAAGCCGTTCTCGCAGCGCCTGCTGCTGGAGCGCATACGCGCCCTGCTGCGACGCAACGAGGCCAGCCGCGAGGGCGGCGGCGCGCCGCAGCAGGGCAGCCTGGTGCGCGGCGCGCTGTCGCTGGACGAGACCCGGCACCAGTGCCTGTGGCGCGGCGCGCAC
>CAXTNB010000517.1:0-2011 GCA_964245385.1 uncultured Acetobacteraceae bacterium
GTGCTGGCGATGGGGGTCTTCCTCGGCGCGTCGACCAAGATCGTCGACCGCGCCAGCGGCGAGGTGTTCCTCGGTCGCGTGCCCGCCTACTCCGTGGTGGTGCCGGGCTGCCTGCCGCCGGCCGCAGCGGCCTCCAACCTGGCGCTGCCGGGGCTCGCCTGCGCCGTGATCGTCAAGCGCGTCGACGAGCGCACGCGGGCCAAGACCGCCGTGAACGAGCTGTTGCGCGATTGACCGCACCCCTGCACCAGGACCCGCTGCCGCTCGCCCGGGCGCTGATCCGCGCGCCGTCGGTCACGCCCGCGGACGGCGGCGCGCAGGCGGTGCTGGCCGCGGCACTCGGCGAACTCGGCTTCGAGGTGCGGCACCTGCCGTTCGGCGACGCGGCGCATCCGACCCCGAACCTGTTCGCCCGCATCGGCACCGAGGCGCCGCATGTCTGCTTCGCCGGCCATACCGACGTGGTGCCGCCGGGCGAGGCGGCGTGGGCGATGCCGCCGTTCGCCGCGGCGCTGCGCGACGGCGTGCTCTACGGCCGCGGTGCCTGCGACATGAAGGGCGCGATCGCCTGCTTCGTCGCGGCGGCGGCGGCGCACCTGGCGGCGCAGGCGGGAGCGGAGCGCGGCGGCGCCGGCTCGATCAGCCTGCTGATCACCGGCGACGAGGAGGGGCCCGCGACCGACGGCACCGTCCGGGTGCTGGAGTGGATGGCGTCGCACGGCCAGATCCCGGATTTCTGCCTGGTCGGCGAGCCCACCAACCCGCACGCGCTGGGCGAGACGATCAAGGTCGGGCGTCGCGGCAGCCTGAACGCGCGCATCGTCGTCGAGGGCGTGCAGGGCCACGTCGCCTATCCGCAGCGCGCCGACAACCCGGTGCACCGCCTGCTCGGCATCCTGTCGACCCTGACCGGGACGGTCCTGGATCAGGGCAGCGACTGGTTCGAGCCCTCGAGCCTGCAGGTCACCAGCGTCGATGTCGGCAACCGGGCGGCCAACCTGATCCCGGCCCGCGCCGAGGCGCGCCTGAACATACGCTTCAACGACCGCCACAGCGGCGACTCGCTGGCCGGCTGGCTGCGCCAGAGCTGCGCCGCGCACGCGCCGGCCTGCGAGCCCGAGCTGCGCGTCAGCGGCGAGGCGTTCCTCACCGAGCCGGGACCCTACGTCGCCGCGCTGCGCCGGGCGGTCGCCGGCCAGACCGGCCTCACGCCGAGGTTCGATACCGGCGGCGGCACCTCGGACGCCCGCTTCATCGCCCGCTACTGTCCGGTCGCGGAGTTCGGGCTGGTGGGTGCCAGCATGCATAAGGCCGACGAACACGTGACGCTGTCCGATCTCCATCGCCTGACCTCGATCTATCGCGCGTTCCTGGCCGGGGTGCCGACATGAAGTCGCCGATGCAGCGGCGCGGACCGAAGCGGGCCGGCGGCGGACCGGCGCTCGGCGGCGGCGTCATCCAGGGGCTGCTGCTGATCGCGCGCGGCCGCCGCGAGGGGCTGGACTGCTTCGGCGCCACGCCCGACGCCTTCCTCTCGGCACTCGCCCCGGCGCTGGCGTTCCTGCTGGTCGGCGGCCTGCTGATGCTGCTGCGCGAACCGAGCGCGGTCGGCGGCACCCTGGTGCTGCTGTCGTTCTGCGTGCTGCTGCTGCCGCCGGTGCTGTCGCACGCGCTGGCCGGAAGCTGGCAGCGCGGCACGCTCTGGCTGCGCTACGCCACCGCGGCGCTGTGGTGCGGCTGGCTGGTGATCTTCGCCGCCTACCTGCCGGCGATGCTGCTGCTGCTGGTGCTGCAGCAGCTCGGCGTGCCGCCCGCGCTGGCCGAGGCGACGCTGCTGATCCTGGTCACCGGCTACTGGCTCTGGCTGCACTGGTTCCTGGCCTGGCGCGGCCTGGCGCTGAGCTGGACGCGCGCGGCGATCCTGGTCGGCTCGGTGATGGCGGCGACCGCGCTGCTGTGCGGCGTGGCACAGCTGCTGCCGCCGCATGTCGGCATGACGCTGGCGCTGAAG